>QHXE01000977.1 GCA_003222835.1 Acidobacteriota bacterium
AATCTAACCGGCACGTATCATTGCACTCGCGCCGCGCTGGGTGCGATGGTGACGGGACACTGGGGACGGATCATCAATATCGCATCGATTGCCGGAAAGACCGGGGCGCCTTACATCGCGGCTTACGCGGCCTCGAAGCACGGCGTCCTCGGACTGACGCGGACGCTGGCCTTAGAAGTTGCTACCCTTGGCATCACGGTCAATGCAATTTGTCCGGGATACGTCGATACGGAAATGACTGCGCGCGGCGTGGAAAACATCGTGGCCAGGACCGGTATATCAGCTGATGAAGCAAGGACCGCGCTCAAGGGCATGAGCCCGCAAAATCGCTTGATTACGCCGGAGGAGGTTGCCGAAGTGGCCGTTTTGCTGGCTTCGGAAGAAGGGCGAGGAATTAATGGGCAGGCGATTAATGTCGATGGTGGGGCGGTGCTGTTCTGATGTGGAGTGCGCCGCCAGAAACCTCAAGGTCAGGAAGGGTGGCTTGCCCCCGCTCTTCTTGATAGAGAATGAGCAGGTCAATAGAGAACGAGCAGACATCATCAACCGGGTTGTGTTCCAGAAGCAGCGGGGGCAAGCCACCCTTCCTGACCTTGAGGTCTTCACCGGGCGTAGATGTCTCCAATAAAACTATGATCGAAAATCTGGGAAATCGTGAACGCACGCACTCGTGCGGCGCGCTGCGTAAAGAAAACGTTGGTCAGCGCGCGACGCTGATGGGTTGGTGCGCGCGGCGGCGAGACTTTGGACCGTTGACTTTCATCGATCTGCGAGATCGGGACGGCATTACTCAGATTGTCGTCAATCAAGAAAAAGCGCCGGACGCGCACGCGAAAGCTAAAGATGTACGCAACGAATATGTGCTGGCCGTAATTGGCGATGTGGTTCTGCGTGATGAAAGCACGCGCAATCCGAAACTCTCGAGCGGCGACGTAGAAGTACAGGCCAGCGAGATTCTAATCCTTAACGACGCGCGCTCTCTGCCCTTCCAACTTGATGCGCCATCGTCCGAGGAGCTAATGCGAGCGCGAGTGGCGAAGCTGAGAAGAGATGCCGGCCTAGGGTCGGCCAGCGAAGACATGCGAGAGCGGCAGATCGAAACGCCGAACCTGATCAAGTCGACGCCGGAAGGCGCGCGCGATTACATCGTGCCTTCGCGCGTGCAACCGGGAAAGTTCTTTGCCCTGCCGCAAAGCCCGCAGATCTTCAAACAGATTTGCATGATTGCCGGCTTGGATAAGTATTACCAGATTGCGCGCTGTTTTCGTGACGAAGACTTGCGCGCCGATCGCCAGCCGGAGTTTTCCCAGCTCGACGTCGAGATGAGCTTTGCCACGACCGAACAGATTTACTGTCTGATCGAGGGATTGTTCGCGGGCATCTTTCGATTGATCAGCGCCGAATTGCCGATACCATTTCCGCGTTTCACCTTTGCCGAGGTGATGCGGCGCTTCGGTTCGGACAAACCCGACCTGCGTATTGACGGAATGGAGTTGCAGGATCTGTCGGCTGCGCTGGCGGAAACAGCGTTCGCGCCTTACACGTCCGTGCTGGCTGCTGGCGGCGAAGTAAAGGGCCTCGTAGTTTCGCAAGGCGCTGCATGGTCGCGCAAGACTCTCGATGAATTGCAGGAATTCGCGAAGCGGTACGGCGCCGGCGCGGTCGCCTGGATCAAACTTGGCGACGAACTTTCATCATCACTGCTAAAGGCGCTTGGCAACGACAAGGTTGTCGATCTTGCCGGCGTTGCCGGTGCTCAGAAAGGCGATGCGGTCATGATCGTCGCCGGAAAACCGGACGTCGTGGCGGCGAGTCTCGGCGCTCTGCGCAACGAGATCGCCCGGCGCGAAAAACTAACTCCGGAAAATGTATTCGCGCCATTGTGGGTGACTGAATTTCCCATGTTCGAATTTCATGAAGACGACCGCCGATACTACTCGATGCATCATCCGTTCACCTCGCCTCTTGATGAGGACGTGGCGTTATTAGAACGTGCCGTGAATGGCGAGACCGAACTCTTCGGCCAACTACGGGCCAAAGCTTATGACGCGGTTATCAATGGCGTCGAGGTTGCCGGCGGCTCGATCAGAATTCATCGCCGCGACGTGCAGTCGCTGGTTTTCAAAGCGCTCGGCATGACGGAAGAGACCGCGCGGGCGCGTTTCGGTTTCTTCTTAGACGCCCTGGCCTATGGCACTCCGCCACATGGTGGCATCGCTTCCGGAATCGAGCGCACACTGATGGTGCTCGTTCCCACGGAAAACATTCGAGACGTGATGGCTTTTCCGAAAACTGCGTCTGCTCAGGACTTGATGATCGACGCGCCCGGCGAAGTCGATCCGAAGCAGTTGGAGGAACTGCATCTGAAGATCGCGGAAGACTAGGCCTATCGCTTGGGTAGCGAGTCCGGCGCCTCTTGGCCTAGCTTTTCTATTAGCCAGTTTTGGATGAGGGTCTTATACGGAATCCCGCGGGTTTTAGCTACCTGCTTGATCGCGTCGAGATCTCTTGGATTCAAATCCAAGCCAACCGATTGCTTCTTGCGGGACGTGCGCTGAACTTTAATCTCCTCAGTAACCTCTTCCCAGCTGTCCATATACTCACTGGTATCGTGCGTGTCAATCCAGTCAATGAATTCCTTCTCTGAGGAGAATTTTGGAAGCTGACGTTTCATTTTTTTCTACGCTTAAAGCGTTTCTTTTCGCCTTCGGCTAAGTCTCGAGCAGTGACTACCCGAATCATCCCGGACTTCCTGACGAACACAACCATTAGGTAGCGACCTTCATCGCTCTGGCCATAAGCGACGCACTTACCACCTTGAGATCGCAGGACTAGCGGTTTA
>QHXE01000978.1 GCA_003222835.1 Acidobacteriota bacterium
ACTAAGAGTCGGTACTCTAACACCTGGATGTCTACTCCCAGAAGATTATCGCAGTTGTCTTGGAGGCGGTGGCTGTTGCGATTGATCTGAGGGCTGCTTCACACCGGTTTCAGAAAACATCTCCTTAATCGTGCCCACGCTGGCAAGCATGGTTGAGGTTTCGACCGGCATGAAGATCACTTTCGCGTTATTGCTCTTGGTCATATCACGCAGACTCTCGATGTAGCGGATGGTAATCAAATACTGAGCGGGATTGCCGTGTTCCTGCATTGCCTGAGCAACCTGCGCGATAGCCTGCGCTTCTGCTTCAGCCTGACGAAGACGTGCCTGGGCTAATCCCTCGGCCTGTAAGATGTTCGATTGCTTCTCGCCTTCCGAACGAGTGACGGCTGCTTGCTTCTCGCCTTCAGCTCGTGTGATCGCCGCCTGGCGCTCTCCTTCGGCCTGCAACACCAGGGCGCGACGCGTGCGCTCGGCGGTCATCTGTTTCTCCATTGTGATCCGCACATCGTCGGGTGGATTGATGTTCTTCACGTCCACTCGCGTGACCTTAACGCCCCACTTGTCCGTCGCCTCGTCCAGAATTAGGCGCAGCTTCCCATTAATCTGATCGCGCTGCGACAGCGTGTGGTCCAGATCCATATCACCCATCACGGCGCGCATACCGGTGATCGTTAGCTGCACGATCCCACCTACCAGGTCGTTCATCTCGTAGACAGCTTTGACGGGATCGGTCACTTGCCAGTAAACGACTGAATCGACGTGAATGGTGACGTTGTCGCGGGTAATGACCGGCTGCGGCGGCAGGTCGAGATATTGTTCGCGCAAATCGATCGAAGTCATCCCCGGTCGCGTGTTCGTCCAGTAGACCCCGCGCGGCTTGTCCAGGAACGGCACCAGGATGTTAAGGCCGCTCGCCGCCACGCGGTTGAAACGGCCGAGCCGCTCAACCAGCATCACGGTCGCCTGCGGCACGATCTTAATGGTCTTTACCGCAATGATCAGCAGCACAAGGCCGATAAAAAAGAGGAAGAAAAGCAGCAGGATTGTTCCAATCGCGGCTCCCTCTCCCTGCAAGAGAATCAGATTTGCAAATGTCATCGTGTTACCTCCGGCAATCCGAGGGGTGCCACTATATCGAAAGGATCGTTGTTCGACAAACTTTAGGGAGCTCTGAATAAGTTAATTTATAATTCCCTCTCCCTTTGGGAGAGGGTTAGGGTGAGGGCTTAGCTTCGAGGAGCATTTTCCATTTCTCATTTTCCAGTTTTCATTTGTTTATTTGAAACGCTTCCTGACGGCCACACTCAGAATGGCTAACTCAATGACCTATGCCGCACGCCCAAAACGGCAAATGAAAAGTGACAAGTGGTTCCTTTCCGCTAAGCCCTCACCCCGGCCCTCTCCCAAAGGGGAGAGGGAGCATCGACAAACTGAAGTTTGTCGGACAGATGGGCCAGCTACCCAGCGCCTCTTC
>QHXE01000979.1 GCA_003222835.1 Acidobacteriota bacterium
TATATCGACCGCATAGAGCCAGAAGCAACTGGCGCTCGGATCTTCTATAGCCGGCGCTCTGAGGGCCCTAATTACCGCTGGTGCTACGAGGCCAGGCTCGAACGGTGGCGCAGCGCCCGTATGCAGTCCGCGGACCTCTCACCCAATGAACTGTGCATGTCTAACTGGAAAACTGTCCCCTCCGCATTACAGCGAAGTCTCATCGAACATTACCTGGAATGACATTCCGCAACGCAACGTGATGTTGCGTCCCGCCGAGCAGACTGGTAAACCGCGAACAAGTAGCATCAGGTAAGAGCAAAGGCCGGAAAGCACTTCCAGCTTTCATTGCCACGGTATGCAAGACTGAAAATTGTTTTGTTATTTACGCGTTGATTTCGATGATGAATCGAGTAAGAAGCGGTTTGTAGACCTGCTGATAAGAATCAAAAGGGGCGACCTGTAGATAGTCGCCCCTAAGCGGTCGTTGCTGATTAAAAATAATGGTGAGCCGTGGAGGGCTCGAACCTCCGACCCGCTGATTAAGAGTCAGCTGCTCTACCAACTGAGCTAACGGCCCATTAACTAAATAAAAATTATACGTAGGCTGAGAGCGGAGTCAAGGGTACGCTCAGAAATAAATCGCCCCCTTAGACAGCTCCTGCTCAAATCGATTTGGCAAATCTGCGAACATCGCGGAGAATGTGTCTTCTTGCTCGGCAGGTGGTAGCAATGCTTGTGCGGGCATTCTCTCCCACAGCAAATAGACATGGACTACTACCAGAATGTGCTCGGATTAATTGGCCACACGCCATTAATCAAACTCAATCGGCTAAGCAAAGGGCTGAAGCCTTTAGTCTTGGCCAAGATGGAGAACCTGAATCCCGGATTCTCCGTTAAGGATCGCATCGGCGTGTCGATGATTGAGGCGGCGGAACGCGCTGGGACATTGAAACCCGGCGGCACGATTGTCGAAGCGACTTCCGGGAATACCGGCATCGGGTTGGCGATTGCCGCGGCGGTCAAGGGTTACAAGTGCATCTTTGTGATGACCGACAAAGCTTCGGTTGAGAAATCTCGTTACCTGAAGGCGCTGGGCGCCGATGTTGTGATCACTCCGGTTTCAGCGAAGCCGGGCACACCCGATCATTATGTTACGACCGCCAGGCGGATTGCCTCGGAAACACCGAATTCCTTTTATCCCGATCAATATTCGCATCCGGCTAATCCTGAGGCGCACTATCGCACCACAGGCCCGGAGCTTTGGGAGCAGAGCGAGGGAAAGATCACTCACTTTGTTTCGGGTATCGGCACCGGCGGCACGATTTCCGGGACCGGAAGATTCTTGAAAGAGAAGAACCCGAATATCAAAGTCATTGGCGCCGATCCGTTCGGCTCGATTTATAAAACCTATAAAGAGACCGGGAAAATTACCGAGACGACGCCGTATCTGGTCGAGGGCATTGGCCAGGAAGTCCTGCCCGCCAACGCGCATATGCAGTATGTCGACGAAGTTATGAACATCAGCGATCGCGATTCCTTCGAGGCTGCGCGTCAGCTTGGGCGAGTGGAAGGAATTTTTTGCGGCGGCTCGAGCGGCACAAATTGCGCGGCAGCTTTGCGCCTGGCGCGCGATCTGGACGAAAACGCGGTAATTGTTTTTGTGGTCTGCGATACCGGCGAACATTACCTGTCGAAGTTTCATTCCGACGAATGGATGAAAGAGAAGCGATTGCTTGAGCCCCAGAAGATTACGGCCGGCTTGCTCAACGAAACGAAGACCAAAGGCGCGCCACGCGAACTGGTTACCGTCACGCCGAACGAGCTGGTCTCCGCAGCGCTGGCAAAAATGAACGAACTGGGCCTTACTCAGATTCCCGTTCTCGAAGATGGAAAGTCGGTCGGCTCTTTGCGAGAAAATCATTTGCTGGCAAAAGTTTTCAATGAGCGCGAATTGTTGGAGGCTCCGGTGAGCAAGATAATGGATAAAGGTTTTCCGATTGTCGACGTCGATGACGACGTCAATTTAGTCAGTCGAAAGCTGCGATCGAGTCCGGCGGTGCTGATTGAAGAATATGGCCGGATTACCGGGATCATTACGCGTCACGATCTGCTTGATACAACCCGGTAGTTACAGAGCCGCGAGCGGTAGCCACCGGATCATTTTCCATTTGTCATTTTTGACCAATTCCCGTTTTCATTCAGCATCGCAGTCCGAGAATCGATGGGCAATAAAATGGGTAAATGAAAAATGTCAAATGAAATATGGAAAATGATCCGGTCGCTACTCACGCTCGTAGAACTTTACTCGTAAGTCCTCATCCAATTGTCGCAATTCATACAACTCAAATCCGTCGAGAAAGTTCGCGGGCATGAATGTGTCCGCGCCGTCTACCGTGATTGGAACCTCAGTAACAATCCACCTGTGAATGTGTGGCAGGAAT
>QHXE01000905.1:0-1207 GCA_003222835.1 Acidobacteriota bacterium
CAGGCGCTTCAATTGCTGCGCGATAATTTGTTTGCGCCCACGGCCTTTCAGTTTTCGCCGCAACTCCTAAACAAGTTGCAAAATGAACGCTTTATTGATTTCAACACCTTCGTGCCTGGACGGCAGGATGCGCCAATTCATCAGGCCGTGCTGTCTTGGCAGCGACAAGTCCTTGATCGAATATTTCTCCCGGCAGTGTTGAGTCGAATTCAAGATTCAGAACTAAAGGTCTCGCCACCGGCGGAACCTTTCACTTTGGGTTTGCTATTCACCAGCATCCAGGATTCGATCTGGGCTGAAACCAAGGCGCCGGGCGCCTCCTTGAACGTTAACAGTTATCGCCGATCGTTACAGCGCGAATACCTGCGCAAGATGATCGGCATGGTCCTGCGAGACTCTGCCGCGCCTGAAGACGCGCGCACGCTGGCGCGCTTCAGTCTGGTGTCACTCAGGACACAGTTGCAGACTTCGTTGTCCAAGCCTGGAATCAAAATGCCTCTGGAAGTTCGCGCACACTTGAGCGAGTCCATTGCTCGAATTGACGAGGCTCTGAAAGCTAATATGCAGCGAACTGCTTTCTAAGAACTCCTGAGGAGTTTAATTAGGCCATACCCGTTGCCGCGGGTATGGCCTTTTTCATGTTAAGGGGCTTCTGATTTGCGTTTTGGCGCCGTTCTCAGCTACCGCGACGTAAACCACCTCAGCTTCTGTTACCCGCGCACGCTCGCCGGGCCGCCCGTAGCGTTCCGCTTCGACTAGGACGCGCACGGTGATTGATGTGGTGCCGATCTTGAGGGTCTCGGCATAAAAGCTGACGAGGTCGCCAACGAAAACCGGCTCGTGAAAGATCACTTCGCGCATGGCCACGGTAACGAAGCGATCCATTCCGGTGTGCCGATGCGCTTCGATCGCGCCGGCCATGTCGATGTAGCTGAGAATCACGCCACCGAAGATCGTGCCTTGCGAGTTAGTATCGCGCGGCAGCATGGCGACGCGGATTGCGGGATCGGAATTCTTCACAATGGATAGGGATACCACGGCGTGTTGCGAAAAATCCAGAAGAAGATTAGCAGCGCCAGCCAAGCCCACATATAAAGCGGCGGAATAAAAACTCTTCGTTGAGGCTGGCCCGTGATCGCGCTCCTGGTAAATCCGAGGAAGCCGTAAACGATAAAGGGCAGCGTCAGCACCATCAACGGATTCAACT
>QHXE01000905.1:1416-4983 GCA_003222835.1 Acidobacteriota bacterium
ATCCAACGTAAAGACTTTTTTCACACCTGATGCTTCAGCCAAGGCGACTAGTGAAGCGTCGGCTAAGTCCATGGGTACGTCTTTATACTTTTCCATGAGCGCCTGCATCCGACCGATTTCAGCGGGACCGGGGCTATGGATGAGTAGTGCGTTGTTGTTTAGGAAACCCCACAAAGTCTCTTGCCCGCGCCAACCTCCCAAGTGACCAAGGAAGTACATCGCTTCGGTGAAACAAGGCCAAGTCGTCAGCAGTGGGCCCCTGAGATCGCGCTGGGCTTCCAGGCACTGTTTATGAGCAACAGCCTGACCTTTGTCAATGAGGGCTATCAGCGGGCCAGCATCGGTTAAAGTCACGGAATTCTCAATCCCTGCTTTCGAAACTTTTCAGCGAGCGCAGTACTGAATGGGGTCTGATGAGTGCTTTGAGTCTCAGTGCTGTCAATCACGCCAGTTAGTCCCGCGGTGAGTTCCGGAAGTGGCCGCTCACGATCGGGCTCCTCGACGTGAAGATGAAGCGCCAGCCATTCAGCAGCGGTTAGACCATTGTCGCGGGCGGCGGCAGTGAGCGCCTCGTAAATCCTGTCCGGTAATTCTAGTGTTTGACTCATGAAATGTGTTTGATTTCCGTCAACATAGTATCGCCTCGTTCAGGCATTATTCCAGTCCTCATCATCAAAAGGATTGTCCAAGAAATCCAAACTGCTCTGGCTGGCCGCGAGCAAATCACCGAAAGCTCCGTTGTCAGATTCAATCACAAAAACTGTGACGAGAGATCCGGGAGGCAACGGTACCTCAAACTCGACCCTCCCGCCGGGTTTCACTTCCGTATCGTATTTGAGCGGAGTCTGTTGCATTGCGGCTAGATTATACTTGCAGGTGAGCCCGCGCCTTCCTCAGCCAGCAGCCGATTTCCCTCCAACACCATCTCAATGGCCTCATCCAGATTGCGGCGCGCTTCCTCGACGCTAGTCTCAGGCCCTGCTTTCGAGACCAATTCTACCACGAACGAGACTCGCCGTTGGATCAGCGTCGGGGCCCAGAGTATACTCCGATTGACCAGTCGGCCAGATTTGTTTGTCTGAGGATCAGTGTATGAACGTCAACGGTCAAACTATCACAGTTACTTTGCAGGTACCACGGGATGTCTACGATCGTGCATCGCAAACTGCAAGTCAAGAACGGCGTCCTCTTGAGGATCTATTGAGCAGGCTGCTCGCCGAGGGCCTCAACGTTCACGGCACCGTTCGGGAAGTGTTTGAGCAGGTCTCTGCGCAATACCGTGCTCGCTTGCGTGATGACGGGAAGCTCTCTCAATCAGCAGATGAGATAATGCAGGAAGTGCACGAACTTCGGGAGAAGATAGCGGATGAACTCTATCCGGGATGAGCTCATCTCCTGGACACGAACGAGTTTATCTTTGGTCTGCGCAAGGATGTTAGCCGTCCCGCCTGCGAAATCCTGGTCTTCGATAAGCTGAGCGAACTCAGAATCCGCCTGCCACTTCAAATTCTCCTTGAATTACAACATAACCTCACAGACGAAGAAACGCGGCGCGTTCTGCTAGCGGTAATGAAAGCGAAAGCTGTCACGTGGGACTATGCGCCTGCTCCTTTAGAGTTAGTGCGAACCTGGCAGCAGCGAGGCGCGAAGAAAGGTGATGCAGTGATCGCGGCTCATCTTGAAATCGCGCAAGTGCAATTGATCGAGTAAGCAAGGCGACAAGTGCGCCTAAAACCAGCCGCGTCTGTTCTGAATGTACGTTCTCACAAAGTCTTCATCAGTCTTGGTGAGATACATGATTCCTTCGATGATTCCGATCACGTGCATGACGCCGGCCAGAGTAAAGCAACTTAAGACAGATACCAGCAGCATGATGAGGCCCTCTTTCTGATATCCGAGAATGAACTTATGTATTCCCAATCCGCCGATGACTATACCCAAGATCCCAGCCACTATTTTCTTATCAGCGCCGGCCCTTTGCCAATCCTGCGTTGGTGATTGGTCGTAAAGCGGTGCGGGCGGCTGGATCGGTTCATAACTTGGCTGGAAAGGAGGCTGATAATCCGTCTGGACTGGGCGTTGGCTCCCGATTACGGGCAGCGCGGCTAGACACTGGGCACAAGCCTGCGCGAAGTCGGCATTCTGCGCGCCGCACTTGGTGCAAAAGACAGCCATCTTCTTTTGGATGTTATAAAAGTTTCAGAACCAGCCGCGCTTGTTCTGAATATAGGTTCTCACGAAATCTTCATCCGATTTAGTGAGATAGATAATCCCTTCGATCAAACCGACAACGCTACCGATGCCGCAAGTCACCAGCGTGATTACGATCTGAATTATTCCTTCGGTGGTGTAGCCCAAAATGAACTTGTGAATGCCGAAGCCACCGACCAGAATCCCGCAGAGCCCGGCGACGAGTTTCTTGTCGGCGCCCATCTGCTTCCAATCCTGAACCGGCGGCCCGCTATAGGTCGGTGACGGTGGCTGGATAGGTTGATATCCGCCGACGTTTGGTAAAGAGGCTTGACACTGCGAACACACTTGCGCAAAGTCATCGTTCTGGGCGCCACACTTAGTACAAGAGACAGCCATACGTCCTGAATCCCAAGGAAAAAATTAAGGGGGGAATTCTCTAATGCTAGCCCCCAAGAATTCCCCTATCCTTTCAGCCATGATGCTTGCGGACGGGCGAAGACGAACACCTTATTACTCGACCGAGCCGAGCGAGCAATTCGGTTGTCGCGTTTCACCGACCGATGCACGCAAAGGGCAGTTCGATGATTAGCGATTGCCGATTGCGCTAAGGCCCACGCCGAGAACGAGCATGATCACGTAGATCAGAACGCCGAGCAAGCCAAGCCCGATCGCGATGAAACTGAACATCTTGGCTTTCTTCGACGCGTCTTGGGCGCCGGCAATATCACCGGCCGTTACTTTGCCATTCACCTGAGTCGCGAAAATAATGGCCGGGATCGCGAGGGGCCAGCAACAGAATATCGAAATTATCGCCGGCACCAAATAGTTCGGTACAGTTGCTGCCCCGCCGGCTGGCGGCGGTGGAGTCCAGTTTTGTGACATGTGTTAGTCTCCCTACTTTTCTCGTTTCACCACGAAGTTTTTCAAAAACGATGAGGCCTGTTAAGCGAAATCGTTGCACCTCTCAGCAAAACCCGGCGGCGAATACAACAATTCCTTGGGTTTACAACTGGAACTCGAAACCTTTTTCCGGGTTTTGAACCGCAAACAGCGAAGCATAACTAACAAAAGATGCGCTCGATTGTCAATCAAATTGTCGTGGTTTTCGTTTTTCCAATGGGTCATCGTGAACCGTGCTCTGCGGATTAGTGGGATCTCACCGCGCAATCTTCAAGACTTGATTGTCTCGATCGATGAATCAGCGAGTCCAAGCCGTTTTGACGAAAGACCAGATGGTGACGCTGCTGATGAAGAAAGAGCAGAGGTCAGCAAGCGCCAGGAATTTCTTTTCCCTGATATACCGCGCGGGGAACCTTGTTGATGCGCATCATGTGCTCGGCATAACCGCGAAAAGGCTTGCCGTTCCATTCGCCG
>QHXE01000905.1:5055-6686 GCA_003222835.1 Acidobacteriota bacterium
GATGGCTTTCTGATCGCGCACCTTGCCGGATTCGGAGTTCGTAGGTTGTTGTTGACCGCTGATCGAGACGATCGAAGAAAGAATAACGAGTCCGATCAGCATTGAAAATCTGTTATTAGAATTCGCATGGTTACGTGACCCTCGATCGAGATCTCGGAATCCATCGGCCGACCCTTTGCAAATATTCCTCGTACGATTCACCAAACTTTCGTCTCAATGCGGGCTCTTCGTACCATCTGACGAACAGATTAGCGAGGATGATGAAGATTCCAGCCTCGATGAGAACTGGCGCCGACATAAAAAAGATCGCTTCGCCTATTAGTATTGTTACGACTGCTACGTACATGGGATTCCGAACATAACTATAGAGACCTCGAACGACCAGTTGTTTCGGCGGATCAATTGGCGAAATTGTCCCTCGGCCCGACGCAAAGAAATCCAGAATGCACCAGAGTAAACCAGCGGCGCCGATTGCCATCAGCGGAAGACCCGCATATCGAAGCGGCTGATCCTTCCAAGAGTTCGCCGTTCTCGATGAAATGAGCCAATAAGGTATTAGCACCGTGACCGTCCCCGGCTGCAGAAAAGTGAAGAAGATGCTGCGTAGTAACAGCATAATTAATCAAAGCAGAGCCGATTCCTTTCCCATCTCTCAATCTCAATCACTTCAGTCGCGTCTGCTCTTGCGGCCGTAGCCAAGCTCCGCGCCACCGGAAATAATATGGTCCACCCCGGTGGTGAAAGTCGCTTCCGACGCGATGAAAAGACAGAGTTTGCCAACCTCTTCGATCGTTCCCATGTGGCCGAGTAACTGCGCCGCTTCACCTTCCGCGCGGCAACGGTCAGCATCGGAAGCAGCATCGATCGCCTTTTGCCACAGTGGCGTGTAGATGTTGCCGGGCGAAACGGAATTCACGCGGACTCCGTGCTCAGCTTCATCAATCGCCAGCGCCTTGGTGAATGCCGTGATCGCGCCTTTGGTAGCGACGTAGGTGGTTGCGTGCAATTGTCCCATGGCGCCGACCAGGCTCGACATGTTGATGATGTTGCCTTGGGTGCGACGCAAGTGTGGAAGCGCGAACTTGCAAGCAGCGAAGGTGCTGACCAGATTCAGATCCAACAAGTCGCGAAATTCTGCTATCGAAAATTCGTCAATCGGTTTGTGTGGTGGGTGCCAGCCGGCATTGTTAATCAAACAATCAAGTCGACCATGACGCGCAACTGCTTCGTCGATCAGATGCTGAATCTCCTCGACCTTAGAAACATCGCATCTGATAAACTGCGCCTCGCCCGGACCACTCGCGTTGACCTCGACCGCAAGGCGCTCGGCAGCTTGATCGTTTCGGGCACAAAAGACGACCTTCGCTCCGGCGGCAACGAAAGCGCGCACGCAGCCTTCGCCAATTCCTTTGCTGGCGCCAGTGATGATCACAACTTTGTCCCGATAGATCATGTCAGATTCTTACAGTTCAGGTTCGCGCAGAAAAACAAAGTCACGATTTTAGCCGCGTTCACGCGGCTTGCCCGAAGGGTTATTAGACCAGTCGTTTTACGGCTGGGGTGCGAAGACGGATAAAGAAATCGTCCAGCCCGTTTCAACGGGCTTTTTCACAATGGGCTTTAGCCGTGAT
>QHXE01000906.1 GCA_003222835.1 Acidobacteriota bacterium
GAAGCTCCGGCTTGTCCTGTCGTTCCTCTCTGTTTTCCTTTCGCTCTCGCTCTCCGCTGACCGTACCTTCACCAATTGTCCACAGGCCTGGTTCTCAACTGCTAATTCAGAAACGCTCGACCAGGGTCTCGGAGTGAACATTCATTTCACTGACCCTCAACCCGGCGAAGTGAAAATGATCGCGGACGCCGGCTTTCGCTGGGTGCGAATGGATTTTGTTTGGGATGCGACTGAGCGAGAGCGTGGCCGATATGATTTTTCTGCTTACGATCATTTGATGCAGTCGCTCGAACAATTCAAGTTACGTGCGCTCTTCATTCTCGATTACGGCAATGCGCTCTATGGCAAGCCGCCACGAACCGAAGACGCGCGACAGGCGTTCGCACGCTGGGCCGTCGCCGCTGCGAAACACTTCGCTGGTAGGGGCGTGATTTGGGAGACCTACAACGAACCGAACGTCCCGATGTTCTGGCCGCCGCGCCCAAATGTGGACGAGTACGTTGCGCTCGCATTGACGGTAGGCCGTGCCTTTCGCGCGAATGTCCCAAACGAAAAGTTAATCGGTCCGGCAACGTCGGGAATCGATTTCAACTTCCTCGAAGCCTGCTTCAAAGCCGGCTTGCTCGATTACTGGTCAGCCGTGTCGGTTCATCCTTATCGCCAAACGGATCCCGAAGGCGCCGCGAATGAATACTGCCGGCTCCGTCAACTGATCGATCGATACGGCCGCCGTGGCGCCGGCCTGGGCGCCGGCGACGGCTTCCGTGTCAGTACCAACAGCGTTAGCGACGGGATCCCTGTCAGTACCGCGAACGGTAGCGACCGGGTGATCCCTGTCATCTCCGGCGAATGGGGTTTCTCTTCAGCGTGGCGACGAATGAACGAAGCGAACCAAGGCGCTATGCTCGCGCGCGAGCTGCTCACAAATATTGCGAACGGAATCCCGATTTCAATCTGGTATGACTGGCGTGATGATGGCCCGGATCCCACAGAGCCCGAACATCACTTTGGTTTGGTTCGAAACGCGTATCTGCCGAATCGCGATCAAGTCTATCAACCAAAGCCTGCTTACCTGGCAGCGAAGACTCTGAATAGCTTTCTCAACGGCTACCGATTCGAGAAGCGCCTCGCCGTCGGCAGTAACGAGGATTACGTGCTGGTTTTCGCCAGGGAAGCCGACCGTCGAATTGCAGCGTGGACAACTTTTCGCACTGCTCACCGCATTAACGTTCCTCTCGGTGCAGGCGCTTCTGACCTGATAAAGCACACTGGAGAAACCATTGCCTCAATCTCTGCAAATCAGCAAAGCCTGACCATCGAAGTAACAACCGCGCCGGTTTATGTCGTGCGCCCCGCGCGCCCCAAACCATAAGAGACCCGT
>QHXE01000907.1 GCA_003222835.1 Acidobacteriota bacterium
AGTCGAATGGCAAAGCGATCCGGACACGAACGGGAAGCCCAGAGCGACATCCCGGCCAGAACAATGCACCGTTGGCCCACCGCGCAGCCGGGGCTTCGAACTCACGATGATCGCCCTCGAGGACCGTGATAGAAGACGCTTCCACTTTGCCATCTACCGCCACGATGGCTGCAAGCACGACGTGACCCTGAACGCGCCGATCTCGGAGATCCTTTGGATATTCGATACGCGGTCCGCTTCGAACAAAAGGCTTCTCGCTCACCCGGGTCGTGTCGTACACGGTGGTGTCTTGACTGACAAGGCCGCTGCATGAGGTTCGACCGCGTACTTCAGCAGCCCCAGCGGAACTGTGGGACACAGAGGCGCAGGCCAAGACCGCTTGGCTGGCAAAAAGGGCGAACCAGCACCTGACGTGATTTAGGGGCTGCCTAACGGATCGCGCTTCAGCTGCGGGCGCCCCGCCCGCCGGCGCAAGAGTGGTGGACGACAGTCCGTGCCCGCCAGCGCACAACACTCCCCTTCCCTTAAAACGATCACCGCCCGCCAGCTTCAAGCGCATGTTAGGCAGCACCGCCTTACCGAAGACGGGTGAGGAGGAGGGCAACATGCGCGACGAACGCTCCAGCACTGGCGACTCCGACACACTCCTGATAGCGGCGCCCGCGGATAAGGAGCGCCGAGACGCTTGCCGCGGCCAGAAAGAGGTGAAAGCCAAGATTGACGGGCCCGGGTAAGCTTCCGTTGATGATCACGTCCTTAATTACGCTGACGACGAGAGTGACCAGAAGAAATCCAAAGAACCACTGGTGATGCTGGTCATAATAAGCTGCGAGGTCGACCGGCTGATCGCCAACCTGTTCCGGGAGCACTTGCCCTCATTGAGCCCTCCTTGCCTAGATTCTGGCCGATGATCGCCCCGGTCGTCGCCGCCTAACGGATCGCGCTTAAGCTGCAGCGCACTGGTGAAAACACTAAATACCCCTAGGTGCGCTGTCAGCTTCAAGCGCTTGTTAGGCAGCGGCCCCACGATTCAGAGGTATCGCCGGACTCGCGAGCGGTAGGCGCGATAGGCGTCGCCAAACTTTGCCTCTAAGTAACGCTCCTCACGGCGAACGACGCCATAGTGCATGATGAATAGCAACGGCACGACCAGCAGCAGCACCCACAGAGCGTTGGCGAGCAGCGCCAGGCCGACATACATGAGCGTTAGCGCGACGTATAGGGGATTTCGGGAATGGCGGAACGGGCCCGTCTCCACGAGCGCGGTGGTAGGCAACGTCGGATTGACGTTCGTTCCCGCCCGCTCCATGACGGCGCGTCCCCAGAACGCGACCAGAACCCCAAGCGCCAGAAGAACGCCCCCAGCCCAGTTCCGAGCGTTCGACGACAGGACGGGCTGTGGAGCAACCCACTGCAGCAGAAACCCGCTCGCCAACGCTACGCCGTAGAGCAGCGGAGGCAAGACGAGCACGTTCGGGCGATCGACC
>QHXE01000908.1 GCA_003222835.1 Acidobacteriota bacterium
CGATTCGACTGCTCGCCCGACTGCTGCGCCGGCACGCCGATCAGCCGCTCGGCTCCGGTGAAGCGCAGGAGGCGCGTGATGAGTGACAAGATCCGCCCGCAACACGTGGCGCGAAAAGCCATCCTGTATGTGCGCCAATCGTCCGCGTACCAGGTGAATCACAACCTTGAAAGCCAACGATTGCAGTACGCGATGCAAGACCGATTGCATCAATTAGGCTGGCGCGAGGTCGACGTCGTGGATGAAGACCTGAGTCGGTCCGCCGCGGGTACGGTCACGCGTGCGGGCTTCGAACGCATGGTGGCGGAAGTGTGTTTGGGCAAGGTGGGAGCCGTGGCCGCCCGGGAGGTGTCTCGCTTTGCGCGCAACAGCCGGGAGTGGCAACAATTAGTGGAAGTGTGCCGGATCGTGGACACGCTGTTAGTTGACCAGGAGACCGTCTACAGTCCGCGACAAAGCAATGATCGCTTACTGCTGGGACTGAAGGGTAGTTTGAACGAATACGAACTGGACTTGTTGCGCCAGCGTTCGGTCGAAGCGCGGCGCGAAAAAGCACGGCGTGGCGAACTGCTGGTGACCGCACCGACCGGTTACTTGAAAGGCGAAGAACAACATTGGGAAAAAGATCCGGATCGCCGCGTACAGGAAGCCATCCTTTTGGTATTTCGCAAATTTCTCGAGCTCGGTACGGTTCGTCAGACCTTGCTATGGTTCCTGGAACACGATCTGCAATTTCCTGTGTACACCCGGCAAGGCCAAACCTTTTGGAAACGTCCTTCCTACGCAACGATCTACCGAATTCTGACCAACCCGGTTTACGGCGGTGCCTATGCCTACGGTAAAACAGAACACACACTGCGCTATGAAAACGGCGAGCCACACCGTGGTATTCGACGCAAATCGAGGGAGCAGTGGCTGGCCTTGCTTCCGAATTCCCATGAGGGTTACGTGAGCTGGGAACAATTTCAGCAGATTCAACAAGCGATCGCGGAAAATGTTCGCGGGAGCGGGTCATCGGGCGCCGTGCAAGGAGGTGCCGCTTTGCTGGCCGGTCTGTTGCGTTGCCGGCGGTGTGGTCGTAAGCTGACCGTGTTGTACACTGGCAACCACCATGACGTACTCCGTTATGTATGTCATCGAGGCTGGCTGGACAGTGGGCAACCGCGTTGTATTGCATTCGGCGGGATGAGCGTAAACGAAACCATCGCCAAAGAGGTGCTGTGCGTGGTGCAACCTGCGGCAGTGGAAGCGGCGGTATTGGCAGGTGAAGAAGAAACCCGTAAACAAGACGACGTCTTGGACATGTGGAGACGAGACCTGGAAGCGGCGCGCTATGCGGCGCAGCGCGCCCAGAGGCAGTACGATGCCGCGGATCCGCAAAACCGTCTGGTAGCCGACGAATTGGAGCACCGCTGGAATCAAGCTTTGCAGCGAGTCCAAGAGATCAAACTGCGCATCGAGCAGCACGTTCAGGGTCAAGCGAAAACGACGACACCGACACGGGAAGAGTTTGACGATCTCGCAGCGAAACTGGAAGCCGTGTGGAATTGTCCGGACACCGATATTCGTCTAAAGAAACGGATTGTTCGAACGCTGATCCATGAGGTTGTCGTGGATGTGGATCCATCGGCGGGTGAAGTCATTCTGGTCGTTCACTGGAAGGGTGGCGTGCACACGGAGTTGCGTT
>QHXE01000129.1 GCA_003222835.1 Acidobacteriota bacterium
CTTATGGAAATCATCGACCTGAGCGAAAACTACGGACGCGGGAGCATTGATGGTTGCCGATCGCTCGATGTGATAATGCGCTGGTTGAAGCGCCGCGGCGATGGCCAGCACTGCGACCAGTACGACGACGACGATTACGATACCGAGGAGAATTTTCTTGATCATCGATTCTTCACCTTTTCACAAGGGCTATTGGAGCGACCACATCTTAGCGAACGATTGCATCAATCGTCCAACCTCGCTCGACCGAACCTCACGATCGGACAATTAGAAAGTGAGCCTTGAGTTACCAATGTTCAGAGTTCAAGCTTTAGCTTGCGACTTTTGTGAGACAGCAACCTCAAGGTTGAACTCAAACTGTGGTAGCTGTGCAATTGGTCAATGCGTCGCGCTCTTCTTTTGGCGACTCTCGTTTTCTTCAATCCGTGCTTTGACCAGCTTCTTTACCAGCGTTGCCGGCAGTGGCTTGCGCGCGAGAAATCGAATGGTACCCTTTGAAGTCTGAGTTGAATGATTCACCCCGGCTCCTGATAAAGGCCAAGCACATTTTCCGCCGGATCACTGAATCTTGCGGTAATCTCAGGAGCATCACCACCGATCGGCTGCACGATCTTCCCTCCGTTCGCGATAACCGCCTCCATGGCTTTAGCGACGCTATCAACCATGATGTAGACCAACAGGCCGACCTCGATCATCGGTTTCCGGCCGAGCACCCAAGTGCCGCTCACTTGGCCAACGGTATCATCAAAGGCAATTGCGCCGTCGCCGCGTGTCCTGGTATTCCAACCAAAGACCGTCTGGTAAAAGCGGGCTGACGTCTCGATATCCACCGCCGGCATTTCTATGTAGCATATCTTGCCGTTTCGAAGCGTCGGATGCGTTTCGTTTGCGCTCATTAGCTCTCCTTCTTTCTCAAAGAGATGATTTTGCAGTTTAGCTCCATCTTATTTCCAAGTGGCGCAGAGAGTTATGACTAACCGGTGACAGGTCCTTCAGTGTTCACCATCCAGGGGATACCGAACTGATCGACGCACATGCCAAAACCAGGCGACCAGAAGGTCTGCTCAAACGGCATCGTCACGTTTCCGTTCTCAGCCAAGGCATTGAAGATGCGCTCGCCATCGGCTTTGTCCTTCATATGGATCGATACATTCAGTCCCGTTGGCTTTTCGTAACGGTCAGGCGGCGCATCAGCGCCCATCAAGACCTGGTCGCCGACGCTGAGCGTTGCGTGCATGATCCGTTTAACCGTTTCAGCGGGAAATTGATCGGCGCCGGGCATTTCACCCCAGGTCATGCTGAAAGTGATCTTGCCGCCCAGAACCTGCTCGTAGAATTTGAATGCTTTCTCACACTGTCCGTCGAAACCCAGATATGGATTGATTTGCATGTCGATCTCCTTTTAATTGATGGCTATCTCTTGTGTTCCCTCTCCCTTTGGGAGAGGGTCAGGGTGAGGGCGCAGTACGAGAAACAGAAACAAGGCTTTTTCAAAGATGTTCTTCGTTGTAAGCCCTCACCCCGGCCCTCTCCCTGTACAGACCGGAGACATGGGTAACAGGTGTCCATAGACATGGGTAACACATTAGACAATGGCATGAAAACCTTTTCAGGAGGGACGCATGCCTTGGCAGGAGTGTTCTACCATGTCTTTGAGACAAGAGTTTGTGGCCCTGGCGCAGCAGCCAGAAAGCAATTTCAGTCAACTGTGTCGCCGGTTCGGTATCAGCTGCAAGACTGGTTACAAATGGCTGCAGCGATATCGAGAGAGTGGCGCTAGCGGCTTGGCGGATCGCTCGCGCCGACCAAAGCATTCGCCGCGACGAAGCCAGCCGGCCATTGAGCAACAAGTGCTCTCGATTCGCGATGAGCACGGCTGGGGCGCGCGCAAGATCAAGACCTGCATCGAGCGAGCTGGGCAAGGACCAGTGGCCAGGAGCACCGTGCATGCGATCTTGTTGCGCCATGAGCGCGTCAGCAACTCGCCTGATCAAGTGAGTGGCGCTTATCAACGATTCGAACAGGAGCGAGCGAACCAACTTTGGCAGATGGATTTTAAAGGTCACTATCTTTTGGGTAGTCAAGAGTCCTGTCATCCGCTGACCGTGCTCGACGATCACTCGCGCTATGCGTTGTGCTTGCAAGCTTGCCGCAATGAGCAGACCGGCACCGTGCAAGCGCAACTTACCGCCACTTTTCGCCTTTATGGCTTGCCGGAGCGGATGTTGATGGACAATGGTTCGCCCTGGGGAAGCGATCGCGAGCACCAGTACACGTCGCTGACAGTTTGGCTTTTGCGCTTGGGCGTTGCCGTTAGTCACAGTCGGCCTTATCATCCGCAGACTCAAGGCAAAGACGAACGCTTTCATCGCAGCTTGAAAGTTGAAGTCTTGGCCCAGAGAGTCTTTGCCGACTTCGAGCGCATGCAAATTCGTTTTGATGAGTGGCGCTACTGCTACAATCACATCCGGCCGCACGAAGCTTTGGCGATGGCCGTGCCGGCGAGCCGCTATCAACCGAGCCCGCGCTCTTTTCCGGAGCAGTTGCCGCCGCTGGAATACGGGGCCACCGACCAGGTGCGTAAAGTGCAAATCGATGGCAAGATCTCTTTCCGCCATCGCGAGTTTCACATCGGCCGGGCGTTTCGCGGCTACCCAGTGGCGCTTCGGCCCACGACTCAGGATGGAGTTTACGAAGTGTACTTTGCTACGCATCGAATTGCGCAGATCGATCTGCGTCAACCAACTAATCGGACCGATGATTGAAACCCGTTCGGCTTCAAACCGAACCACTTGAAATGTGTTACCTATGTCTATGGACACCTGTTACCCATGTCTCCGGTCTGTACACTCCCAAAGGGAGAGGGAGTTTATCTCCAAATTCTTTCCGCATTTTGTTGAGATCCGCACAACGTGAATTTTCAAATCGCGGCGGAGCCTATGTTATCGAGCCAATCAACTTACCGCTTTATGGCACGGAAAACAGTCATTTGAACCGGGAACCTTACCCTTTAGAGCTGATCGAGCAGCGATCGCCTGGTCGTGACAAATGTTACAGGTTTTATGATAAGCAACCTCGTTCGTCAGTTTCGTGGGCGCCGGCTTGTCTGAATAGGTGACCATCGGAATCGGCTTGCTATCGTCACCAGCTTGCAAATGACAAGTCCGGCAAGTCTTGACCGCCTTGGAATCTGGCGCCTGCAACAGCGCCGTGGTCAAAACTGCATCGCGTTCAGAGGTTTTCAAGGGTGGCTTCAAAGCGGAAGCCGGCTGGTCGGTGTGATGACATTCGGTGCAGGCGATAGCTGACTTGCCATCGACGCTGTAGTTTTTTGTCGCATGGTTTTCGTGATTGAAGGGGACCTCTCCGTATTTGTCTGATTGACTGTCTTTGTCGAGGGTAACCTCTTTGGGTTGGGTCTTGCTCTCTTCCGGAATGACACGACGTGAAATCGATGCTTTGCTTCCAGCCGCGACTACGAAGCAACTAAGCGCGATTAGAATTGTTGCTCTTTTCATGCTCGATCTCTCCCTTTCCCTTTTACCTGAAACCGGCGACACAAAATCACGGTCAGCAGCCAGTCAGATCGTTACGATCTCACTGTCCGCTGTTCCAACCACCGCCGAAACGAATCCTGACTTTCTCCAGAAGTATGGCCAAGCAACAGATTCTCGATGCTGATGTCTTCGTCTAAGTCTGGCCAATGAATTCCTTCCCGGTTGCCAATCCATCTCCAGTTTCTCCTCTCCTCGGGTGTGCCGTGCAGTAGACGCGGATACCAGGCCAGAGGAACAGAGATCGACCGGCCGTCGCTAAGATCGACAATCAGGTTGTCTTCCGTGACGACTAGGTTCTGAGCCCGGGCTTCAGCGACTAAAGTACTCATTCCAACCCCTAGTTCTTCCCGACGCTCTTCAACGAGCCTCTGAATCCGGTTAATCTCACTACTGCCAAAACCTCCGCTGCGCTGGAGTCTCACCGGATCGAGCCAGAACTTCGCAACGTGAGTGTCCCGCTCGATGTGAACATGAGCTGGTTCATCGCGATCACCGGCATAGAAGTAGAGCCGATAAGGTCCAATTCGCAAAACAGTCGGCATTACCTGCCCCAACCGTTCCCCTAAGTCCAAACTGTAGTCAGCCGAGGCGATCTAGTCAACGGCCGTTTACAGCCGGAGGAGATAATCGAGAAACGACGTCACCCTAAGCCGGTACGCGAAAAGTTTGCCCAAGGTGACAACGCTTGCAATCTTTGAATCCCAAATCACCGCCAAAGGACCGTTTACCGTTGTGGCAACTAGCGCAGTTCATGCCTCTACCCGAGGGAAAATGCTCCGCCATCACCGGCGAGCTGACTTGCTTACTCTGAGGCGCGGCCGCAGTTAAGTTGTGACAACTCGTGCACTCCAACCGCTGACCCGGGCCATGCTTGGCGTGATAGAAATTGGCGCGAAACGCACGCGAGTTGGTCGGCGTTCGGGCGTATCGCTTTTCTTCGTGGCAGACACCGCACGACGCAATTTCACGCCCGCTGGTCGACGTGCTTGACGGTGTGTGACAAACGTAGCACTGATTGTGCGCGGCGATGTCCGCAGGAATCGATCGCGCGGCGCCTCTATTCAGCAGGCTGCCGTGACATGCTACACAGCCATTCTTCGGTCGAGCGGATCCGCTCATGTGTTGAGTATGGTCGAATTTGACGTTGAAGCTCTCTTTGAAATTGGCCGGAAAACTTTTGACCGGTGCGGGCGTGCTCTTCACGTCCGTATGACAGATCGTGCACATAGGCACGAGCGGAGTAACAAACTGCTGTCCATGACAGTTCATGCAGGCCCCGTGACTTGGAAACGACGGAGTGGCTGAATTATTAGACGCCCGCTTATGACAGTCGGCGCAGGCAAGCGAAGCGTGACGCTGGCTCGTGTGTTTGAACGTCGAGTAGTCTAATTCGGGACCCTGCGCCGCCAGTCCCGTCTGGATCGCGAATTGTCCCTTGCCGCCGCTCGCCACCCAGAAACAAAAGACACAGAGGCCGCACAGAGACAGCGCGACCGAAAAACGCCGCGACCCTGTTGCGTGTGTCGAATTCTTTCTGCTCACTTCAAATCCGCTCGTTTCAGAGGTGGCCGTTCTGCCACGCTGTAGTGACTCGCGGGAGCATCGCGCTTGCCAACGTCCGACGTGTGGCAATAGCTGCAAACAAAGTTCTTGTTCTTATCAATGGCTGCCAACTCGTTGTTAAGATCCTGGCGCAGCCCATCCTTATTGTGACACTCAGTGCAGGATGTGATCGGCACGTCGGGCTTGAGACCTCGCAGCGTGGTCGACCTCGTAATGTTGATATGACAGGTGGTGCATTCGGCAGGATGGTTTTGCTTTGCTCCGCCGCCGTCGTGGCGGAACTTCATCGAGAACCGCTTCGGAGATTCGGCTGGCACATACGGCACCGTGGCGGACTTATGGCAGCCGGCGCAGTTCTCTCTCGTGGGCTCCTGACCTTGCCAATGACAATTGAAACACAGGTCATGACTCGTCGGCGCCGATTTGAAGGTATCGGCCGCAGGCACATATGCATCGGTCCAACCGCCCACGGGCGGCACCAGAGCACGGGGATGGGCGTGACAAATCGTGCAGTTGTTGTATTTTCTGGTTCTGTCGTCAGCCGCATGCGCGGACTTAATAAAACCACGAACGGATGTCTCCGGTTGTAAACGCAATGAAGCGATCACGTCCTGATGCTTGTCGTGCGGAAACTCGATCGTGAACTGTTGCGGGCGCTTGGGATTCCGAAATTCCCAACGTTCATCATTACGTGCCGAAGTCTTTGTGTGACAGTCGGTGCAGATGATTGGCTGAACGCCTTTGAAGAACTGCTGACGATGGCAGCGAACACAGGCTCCGTGATCGGGAAAGTCGGCAACGTCAGGAAAGCCTCTGACTTTGGCCGAGTTCGCGGTCGGCTGTTGATGGCAAGTCTTGCACGCCTCAGTGTGTTCTTTGGTGGCGTGCGAGAATCGCGAGTAATCGATTGGGCCCTTCTGTGGCGCCGATGCCGGCGCGGTCTTGCGAACTCGACGCCGCTGTCCGATCGCGCCCCCGCTCTGCGAGAATTGCTGCGGGTAAAAGACGAGAACGAGTAACACCAACGCGAATGCTGTGATGGTAGGGCGTTTCATTGAATCGATTTTTCCGAGGCGCTTCATCTGGTTGACGCCGGACACGCGGGCAGCGGCTTCTCCACGCTGACGCACCTGATGTTGTTCTTATCTTTCGGATCCTTGTTCCCCGGATTCGCGATCAAGAACGGTTTCTCTCGCGTTGCCGTCGCCAGGTCGCTGACTGCGACTTTGACCTGACATTGCCACAACTCCGTTGCGGGACCTAGCTCAGTTGGCAGCAGGTTTGTGACAACATATGCGCCCGGTTCGACGTCGGTGAAATAGGCCGTGCCGTTCTGGTC
>QHXE01000909.1 GCA_003222835.1 Acidobacteriota bacterium
AAACAGATCGGCAGCGCCATTCAGCAAGTTCACACTGACGCGTCTGACGACGCACGGCAAAGCGGCTTCTGCGGTGATATCGCCCGATGGCAAATACGTTGTACATGTGCTGGGTCCAGTAGAGCAGCAGAGTCTTTGGCTCAGACATATTGCTACCGGCAGCGATAAAGAGATCGTGCCCTCGAACGGAAGCGGGATTTCCAGTCTGAGCTTCTCCCCCGACGGCAATCATATTTGCTTTGTTCGAAGCGAGTCACGGGAGGTTGTGCTTGACGAGGTTCCTGTCCTTGGAGGACCCACGAAGATTCTCATCCGAGATATTGACACGGCTGCGACTTTTTCTCCCGATGGCAAAAAGCTGGCGTTCGTGCGGGGTGATCCATCGAGAGCTGAGGCTTCCCTTATTATCGCGAATGCAGATGGGACTGAAGAACGAAAGCTTGTCACGCATCACGCGGACGATTTCTTCTTTGTCACAGCAGGCACGCCGGCGTGGTCTCCCGATGGCGACAAAATCGCTATTTCGCTGCGAGGTTCGGGAACCGGCGCCGCGTATCGCAACGTGACGGCTGTACAGGTCAGTGATCGAACTGAGAAAGAGATCACGTTCGAGAAGTGGAATATAATTGACTCGATTTGTTGGCTTCCCGATGGCAGTGGCCTGCTAATTACCGCCATTGAACCAGAACGAAGGAATACACAGGTCTGGTACGCTTCATATCCGCACGGGGCAGTACGACGGCTGACGAACGACCTGAATAATTACCAGGATATCAGCGTCACGGCAGACGGACGAAGTGCGGTGACAGTGCTCAGTGAAGGCACGTCCGATATCTGGATTGCCCCAGAGGGAGAAGCCAGCAGCGCTTCACAAATTACCTCCAATAGATTTGATGGCTTGTCCGGTATCGCCTGGACGCCCGACGGTAAGATAGTGCACGGCTCCAACGTTAGCGGCACGCGGGATCTTTGGATCATGAATGCAGATGGAAGCGAAGACCGGCAATTAACGTCCAATGCCGGCCTGAACCTTTCGCCTTCGGTTTCACCAGATGGCCGCTACATTGCTTTTATGTCTAACCGGGCAGGCCCGATGAACATGTGGAGAATGGACCTTGACGGCAGCAATCAAAAGCAGTTGACACCCGGGAGCCATGACTTTTTCCCGCGCTGGACCATCGACAATCAAGTCATCTTTTTTTCTGGAGCCGAAGGTCAAACCTCCGTGTGGAAAGTGCCGATTAGCGGCGAAAACCCGGTGCGCTTGACTAATTACACTTCAATCGCACTAGCAGTTTCACCTACAGACGGAAAAATCGCGATTGGTTTTTCAGATTTTTCAGATAAAGCCAAGCCGGGGCGGCAGCGAACCGGGGTGATCGCACCCGATGGTGGCGCGCCGATAAGGGTCTTTGATTTTCCCGAATTCTTCGGCACGCTCAGTAATGGCTATTATGGCCAACGCATCGCATGGACAGTTGATGGGAAGGCGCTCACCTATCTCGATACCAAAGACGGCGTCTCAAACATTTGGAGTCAGCCGATTGATGGCAGCCCTAAGCGACAGTTAACCAATTTCAAGTCCGATTTGATCTTCAATTACGCCTGGTCGCGTGACGGAAAAAAGCTTGCCCTCGCGCGCGGGTCAAAGACCAGCGATGTGGTTTTGATCCGCGATTCCACCGAACAACGATGAATCCCGAACGCTGGCAAGAACTCGATCAATTGTTTCACTCCGCGCTTGAACGCGAGCCTGGCGAGCGTGCTGGCTGGGCATATATTTCTTGGATATATCTTTGCCGCAAAGAAACGATACCCTGAGGCCATCGCCGAATATCAGAAGGCCCTTAGTCTTGAAAAAGAGTCAACCAGCACAGAATGTTATCTAGGCTATGCTTATGCGATGTCTGGAAAGCACAGCGAAGCGCTGGCGTTGCTTCAGAAGCTGAAAACTACAAAGGAATACGTTTCGCCAGCGGAATTAGCAATACTGTGCGTCGGCTTGGGAAATAAGGAGGAGGCACTCGACCTGCTGGGGAAAGCCTACGAAGCACACGACCTGCAACTGCGACACCTCAACGTTGAGCCGCACAATGATAGCCTGCGCGCGGAGCCCAGGTTCCAAGACTTAGTACGGCGCGTCGGACTC
>QHXE01000910.1 GCA_003222835.1 Acidobacteriota bacterium
TGCCGGTCGCGAACCGTTGACGCAGTAAGAGGGTTGAGTTTTCTAAAGCAGACCTCGCTCCTTCACGCGTAAATAAGTTTCCAATAACTTTGGCGCCAAAGCTGCCGCAGTCACGTCGAGTGCCAGTCCGCCTTGCGCCTCCACTAAGCGCAAAGCAGCTTCGCGTTGATACATAATTTCTTCGGCGACAGACTGGGTGAAAAGTTCGCGTTCGTTCTCCGGCATCTCACGCACC
>QHXE01000911.1 GCA_003222835.1 Acidobacteriota bacterium
GAATCGTCTGGTCGCGCTCCATCTGATATTGACGTGTGACCAGCCGGCCGCGTCGCGCAGTGGCCGTCCAGGAAATGTGCCGCATCTCGTCGCCGCGCACATAATCGCGCAGCGATTCAAACTCGCGTCCTTCGCCGCGCCATTGGGATTTGCGCCGCGCGGCGACGAACGAGCGGGTGCCCAGCGCTCGCAATTCAACTTCGCGCGCGCGCCGCATGTTGGGATAGACCTTGACGGCGATGGACGCATC
>QHXE01000912.1 GCA_003222835.1 Acidobacteriota bacterium
CGAATTCGAAGCGTCCGCGCTTGGGCGGCGTCAATTCGTAAACCAGGGCCGCGCTCGTCTGCGCCTCAACGTCGACGCGAGCTTCGCGCGCGCCGGAGAGTTTCATCTGCGGCGGATGCTCGTCCTTGACGATCAAAGAAATTTCGCGGGCAGTGTGGTTAGCGATCTCAATGCGGACTTCAGTTTCGGCGCCGACCGCGAAGCGACCGCCAAAATGCCGCTCAATGCGTACGGGCGCCG
>QHXE01000913.1 GCA_003222835.1 Acidobacteriota bacterium
TCGATGGTGGCAAGTCGAAGGGGTTGATAAGTTTCAGACTTTGAATCCATTTGAAGTCGTCAGTGTTTCTGGTTACCAGCGCAAGCTGATGCACTAGAGTTGTTTCCGCAACGATCGCGTCACCCAAGCCCATTCGCTTTGTTTGTCGGAGCTTGACGGCTTCGGTAACGACTGAGTCAGAAATCCTTAGGATGTTTGCAGCATCAAAAAACTCGATGAGGTACTGCCGTTGCTCGTCACCCAGAAGATGATAGCCAAGAACTTCTATGCGGCTAACTGCCGAAACCGAATAAGCGTTCTTGAACATAAAACGCCGCAGTTCGGCATACTCACGTTTGGCAGAATAGATGATGATATTACTGTCGAGGAGCATCACACTTCACGTCCGGGAAGAGGACGATCTTTGCGAATCTCGCGCTGCCACGCTGACGGGTCGGATATTTCGGAAAAGGCGTCGCTTGCGGCTAGCTTCTCTAGTGCCTCAGCCATCCGTTTGCGTCGATTTGCCGTCTGATCCCGCTCCTCAAGAATGGTCACCTCCACCGGTTGTTCCGGATTGAGGTCGACCGGAGCCGGGTCAGTCCACTCCAATTGATTTCCTTTCAAAATAGCTCGATAAGTTTCCATTGGCCCATCTCCAAGTCTCAATCGAATGCTCGCACAGAAACGGCATGCGGGCAAGCAGAGTCAACAGTAAAGATACGTTCGGTCCTATCTTGGAACTTCCGCCGTCTGTAGGATATCCGTAATCACCGAATCGGGCGTGGCGCCGTCGAGTTCGGCTTCGGCGCGCAGCGTCAAACGATGGCGCAGTACGGGTCGGGCAATATCGCGCACGTCATCGGGTGTCGAGAAGTCGCGACCGCGAATCGCCGAAAGAGCTTTTGAGCACAACAACAGAGCAACAGCGGCGCGCGGGCTGGCGCCATAATGCACTGCCGCATGATCGCGCGTGCGGCGTACGATGTCCACTATATAGCGCTGCACGCCAGCCTCGACGTGCATATGTTGTATTTCAGCGCGACAACGCGGAATCGCATCTACTTCGCTCAGCGGTTGAATGTCAACTCGATCGAGGCGGCGAGCATCGAAGCCGGCATCCCAGCGGGCCACGACTTGCAGTTCGTCTTCAGCCGCCGGGTAGAGGAGCAGAATTTTCAGCAGGAAGCGATCGAGTTGCGCTTCGGGCAAAGGGTAAGTGCCCTCATACTCGATTGGATTTTCGGTCGCGAGCACACTGAACAGAGGCGACAGCGGATAACGTTCGCCATCTATCGTGACTTGTCGCTCTTCCATCGCCTCAAGAAGGGCTGCTTGCGTCTTTGGCGGCGTGCGATTGATCTCGTCGGCGAGCAGAATGTCGGTGAAGACCGGCCCATGCCGCAAATTGAAAGTCGACGTCGA
>QHXE01000914.1 GCA_003222835.1 Acidobacteriota bacterium
AATTCCGTGTATTCAAATCCCGGCAAGCAAACAACCAGTCTCGTGAATGGTCTGTTCATGGCCGACAGCCTGGGCCAAATTCTGAAGACGGAATTCAGGGCCTTGCTCTGGTGGGATTTGCGAAACAGCCAGGAGAATAACAACAACAGCCCATCATTATACGGCTGGCGGCTCTACGGAGATTACGGCGTGCTGTCGCCGCAAAGCATTCGCTATCCATCTTTCTACATCATCAAATTGATGCGGTACTTCGCGCGCGGAGGCGATACGGTGGTTCAGGCAACGAGCGACAGCCCGCTGCTCGCTGTCTACGCCGTGAAGCGCGCGAATGGATCGCTGACGCTGCTCCTCGTTAACAAGAGCCCCAGCCAGGCACAGCCTACCCGCGTTTGGGTCAACGACTATGTTCCCGATCCTCAATCAGGAGTCACTTCCTACGGCATTCCGCAAGACGAAGCCGCGCGCACCGCAGTCGGCTCGCCAGATCTGGCCCAGACTACATTTGACGCCGCCGGGACGCTTTTCGATTACAGCTTCGCGCCTTATTCGGCTGCGGTCATTTCCCTGGTCCCAACCACGCGGAATCGGATCGAGGATGGGCGTTTATTCGTCACGCAGCATTATCGCGATTTTCTGAATCGGCAACCTGACACGAGCGGACTGGTTTTCTGGACGGACGAGATACTCTCCTGCGGCAGCGATCAGCAGTGCGTCGAGGTCAAGCGCATCAATGTGTCGGCAGCCTTCTTCCTCTCGATCGAATTTCAGGAGACGGGTTATCTGGTCGAGCGCATGTACAAAGTCGCTTACGGCGAC
>QHXE01000915.1 GCA_003222835.1 Acidobacteriota bacterium
CGACGGGCACGCGCGAATCGATCTACACCTCGCCAACCGCAATCAACTCATCGACGCGGGCATCTCAGCGGATCGCATTCACGTCGCGCCACTCTGCACGATGGATCGTACCGATCTTTTCTTTTCGTATCGGCGCGAGAAGAAATTGCATGGCCGCGTCGGACGTTTGATGTCGGTGATCGGTAAAAGCGCCAGCCAATCCTGAATCGCGACTGATGCAATCACGCTGCGGCGGACTTTTGATAAGCCCGCGCGGCGCTTGCCGTGTCGGTGTATTCATGAAAGCCGGTGATTTTCCCGTCGCGGACGGTGAAAACGTGGGCAAAGTCGCTGCTGTACTCGCGGCCCGTAGTCTTGACACGCCAGCGATAATGCCCCAGCGAAACCACTTTGTCGCCTTGCGCGACAAACTCGCGCGGTGCGAATTCCAAAGTTTCCTGGTTAGCTTCCACGCCCACGAAAAATTCTCGCACAGACTCTCGGCCCGTGCGCTTCCCCGCGAAGGGCACGCCTTCAATGTCCGGCAACTGCCACGTCACGTCATCGGGAAGCAGATCGAGAAGGCCCTGTATGTTGCCGTCTTTGAAGTTATTGTAAGCCTTCTGGACTACTGCGATGTTGTCTTGTTCGCTCATTATTGTTTCCTTTCTATAAGAGCGGGCAGGATGCCCGCGTACCGCCGACATGATGTCGGCGCTCCTTTAGCGGCGGCCGAAAACCCAGCCGTTCGTGC
>QHXE01000916.1 GCA_003222835.1 Acidobacteriota bacterium
GATGACGGATCCAACCCTGACGCCGCCCGACGCGTCGATCTTCAGCGAAGTGGGAATCGAATACTTGTTGAGCGGGCGATTCGCATTGACGTGATAACCAGAGGGAATCTCCATCACGACCGCCGCCTGAACGATGCGTCCACGTTGGGCTCTGTCGCTCGCGAAGTAACCGTTGACGCCAATGTTTGGTTCAGGCGTGGGGGCAGCCTGGAAGCTTTGAGGAAAAACAACTAGGCTCACGATCAGAATAAGTTTGGCAGCTAATCTCATACTTTCTCACCCCATTCAGAATTGAGTAACTCATCGCGCATCGACTTTATGTTCCCACTTTAGTGTGACCATAAACCTCGGTCAGGGGAATGCGGCACTCTATCGAAGACAGAACGAGCACGCCGTCAAGTCCGTTTACTTCCGTTGATGTCCACGTACCATCAGATTGGCGAT
>QHXE01000917.1 GCA_003222835.1 Acidobacteriota bacterium
CGCGACGTACCTGCGGCGAAGTACCTCGAATAGCGCCGGCAAGAGCCGTAGGCTCACCCCCAACCAAGTAACATGAGCAGGTTCTATAACGCGCTGTATCGTTTTTGTTTGGTTGCTGTATTGATCCTGCCCGCGCACGGTCGCGCTCAGGAGGGCGCCGACGATCCGGCGGTTAGGATCGAAAAGTACATACAGCACTTCACGGTACAGTCCGATGGCAGTTACGTTCAAATCATCGAAGAACAAAGATTGATCATGCAGAGCCGCGGCATAAAGAGCTCGGCGCAGCTCTATTTCCAATTCAATGCGTCCCTAGAGACTATCGATGTTCTGGATGCCTACACGCAAAAGCCGGATGGTCGAAGGGTTCAAGTCAAGAAAGATCAGATTCGGATGCAGCAAGAGCCGCGGTCGTTCAACGCTCCGATGTTCCAAGATATCCAATTCAAGGCGATCATCTTCCCTGAGGTGGCGTTACAGGATCGAGTGTACGTCAAGCTCCAGCGCAAACAACACACACCGCTTTTCCCCGGATATTTCCAGAATTTCACGTTACGAGGACCCTTTCCATTCAAAGAGTTCCGTGTGATCTACGATCTGCCCGCGGCCATGAAGCTCCAGGGCGACAGCGCCGGGTTCCGGAGGCTCGAACCGGTTACGACCGGCGATCGCACGCAGTACGAGTGGGTGCACATCCCCAGCAAACGTCCGCGCCCCGAAACAGGGTCCGTGTCCTATGCCGACTACGGAGACAGGTTGTTTGTTTCCACATTCCCCGGCTATGCCGCGTTCGCAAAGGCCTACGAGAGCGGGGCGGCCGACAAGACGATACCGACGGCCAAGGTCAAAGCCCTGGCAGAAAAGTTGACAGCCGGCATTGCTGATCTGAAGGAGAAGGCCAAGGCGTTGCACGAATGGGTACGGAAAAATATCCGCTACGTTGCTGTGTTCGTTGGACCCGGCGGAGTCGTACCGCATGCGGCCGACACCGTGCTCGACAATTTTTACGGTGACTGCAAAGATCACGTGACCCTGCTTGAGGCCATGCTTACTGCGGTAGGCATTGAGAGCACTCCCGCTCTCATAAACTCAGGCAACGCATATCGTCTGCCCGCCGCTCCGGCCTTAGGGACCATCAATCACGTCATTACCTATATCCCTTCCTTGGACTTATACCTTGATCCCACGGCTGCGCAGACGGAATTCGGCTACTTGCCGGAGGCGGAATTGGGGAAACCGGTTGTACTTACAAAAAAGGGAAAGCTTGCAACCACGCCTTACCGGCAGGCAGGGAAGATCACAACCAACATCAAAATCAGAATTGACGCGGACGGATCTGCCACTTTCACTGAAACCGAAATAACACAAGGCTCGAAGGCGGAACCCTCTCGCCAAATTATAGAGAACATTGCACCCAACGATCGGGCGACGCTCGTACGGAGACTCCTCCAGAGGTTGAATCTTCAAGGGGATGGAAAGCTTGAAGTGGGCAACCCAAGCGAAAGGCGCGATGAATATCGCCTTAGCATGAACGGCCGTATAGAATCCCTGGTGATCTTGCCCGGGCCTTCCGCGGCACCGGCCTTTACAAGCTTCGGCGCCGGCATATGGTCAATCGTGAGAAACCTCGACCGTGAAAACGAGCGCAGGCTTCCATTTGTCTGTT
>QHXE01000918.1 GCA_003222835.1 Acidobacteriota bacterium
GCAATATACCAGAAAAACAAAATCGATAAGGCGACTGAGCCGAAAAGCAGTGTCAGCAGCGTGCCGATAATAATCGCCACGAACACCCAATCACTCGTTTTACCTTGGCGCGCCTCTTCCGCAGAAACTGTCGCGCGTTTTCGCAGCAGATTTAGGTTGCGAATGTTCGGCTTCCACCACGCATCGAACAGATCGCCGGCCAAAGGAATCAGCCCACCGACAAAATAGATTCCGATGTTCAATCCCATGCGCAGCAGTGTGATCTTCGGCACCCGATAACGGACGGCGGAAACCAGAATGTAAAGAGCGACGATGGTCGTGGCGATATCGCCAAACTCAGGGATGAGATCGATAATGGCATTGAGCCCGAAGCGCCAACCAAGTATTGGCAGGCGAAACTGATTGTCCATTACCTGGCTGACGACTTCCAGCTCACGCTCGACTTGAATGGAAGACGGCCGCAGCACAGTCATTTTTGACTGGCGATTACCAACGACTGCATGCGAATTGCTCAGGGCCATGATCAGAGGCCGGAAGGCTTTGCCCTCTTCGTGCGGCGAGACGCGCTTCGGTTTTGAATTTTGATTTTTCGTTCCAAATCTGCACGACTAATTGTCTTTTGAGCCCGCCGTTCGATAATAAGTTTCCAGAACTTATTGCTAGCGCCAAGCTCTAGCTGTTCCTCATCCATTCCTTCAACCCCGACCATTAACGCCACCGGCTTGTTGTTACGTGTCAGGACTACGCGCTCGCGTTGAGCGTCCTTGACGCACGCTTCAATACGAGCTTCATCAAGGCTTACCAGCTTCATAATATTTCCTCCGTCTTATGTGGTGGCTTATGTCTGATGGCTCTGACCATTACAGCCGATGCCTCTTCGTCGACATCATAG
>QHXE01000919.1 GCA_003222835.1 Acidobacteriota bacterium
GAGCGGAACCGAATTTGGAATTGTCGGCTTTAAACAGGCCAAAGACGCGCGTTATCTTGTCTTTCCGAAATCGCTGAAACGTTTTGAGAACAGGCGTGTGGTCGGAATCAATTGGGATCTTATTCTCCGCTAGAGCAACGCTCTGCGGGGCGACCGACGGATTCGGTTCAAGGTAAACTTCCCGCGGCTCGACAGAGTCTCGCCCTACCAATGCGCGCAATGAGTCTTTTGGTAGGGCGACGCTCTGCGGAGCCGGGAATCGGCCTGTCTTCCGTACCAGTTAACGCTTTGTGAAGCCTGTCTGGCGCACTGGAGATCTGTGTTTGCTGCAAATTAGAACAGTGCCGAAGTCTGTGTTCCGACTACCCAAGATTAAAACCGTGCTAAAGTACCTCGTCCCATGGCGAAAGAAACCCTGCATAAAAGTAGCCTTGAGGTGGGCCTGAATAGCGACGAGCTCCTCCGATATTCTCGCCAAATCAATCTTGCCCAGGTGGGTGAGGAAGGTCAGCGCCGATTGAAAGAAGCGCGGGTATTGTGCATCGGAGCCGGTGGGCTCGGTTCGCCGGCAGCGCTTTATCTCGCCGCCGCCGGCATCGGGACTCTCGGAATCGTGGATCAGGACACGGTTGACCTTAGCAATCTTCACCGGCAGCTCTTGCATGGAACGAACGACGTTGGCCGCGAGAAAACCGATTCGGCGCGCGCACGTTTGCTTGCCATCAACCCAACGATCGTCGTCGAGACCTACACGACACGACTGTCCGCCGGCAACGCCGTCGAGTTGATCCGCAATTACGACATCGTAGTCGATGGTTCCGATAATCTGCCGACACGTTACCTTTCCAGCGACGTGTGTGTTTGGGAAAGGAAACCAAACATCTATGGCTCGGTCCATCAATTCGAAGGACAAGCTTCGCTCTTCGCCCCTCACCTTGGCGGGCCTTGTTACCGTTGCCTCTTCCCGGAGCCGCCACCGCCAGAGGCCATTCCAAGCTGCGCCGAAGCAGGTGTTCTTGGCGTCGTTCCGGGTTTGATCGGAATCATTCAGGCCATGGAAGCGATCAAGTTAATTATCGGGACAGGCGACAATCTCCTCGGGCGTCTTTTGCATGTTGATGCGCTAACTCTGCGGTTTCGTGAATTTAATATTCGCCGCGATCCAAATTGTCCGGTGTGCGGCGAATCGCCCTCAATCACGGAGCCGATTGACTACGAACAATTTTGCAACCGTTCAAACTCTTCGACAGTTCGAGGTATTTCCGCTCCCCAATTGCACGAAATGATATCTCGTGGCCAGGAAGTCGCACTGGTTGACGTCCGCGAACCATTTGAGTTTGAGATCGCGCGCATTCCTAACTCACGACTGATTCCGCTCGGGACGATTGCGGATCGTCTGACAGAAATTCCACGGAGAGAAACAACCGTCGTGATGTGCAAGAGCGGCGTGCGCAGCGCGCGCGCCATCGAGTTTCTGCGTGGCGAAGGTTTCGAAAACTTACTCAATCTCGAAGGTGGTCTCGACGCCTGGCGCGAAGAGGTCGATCCGACGATGCGCAAATATTAAAAGCGATCGGATTAACATTTGCCGCCTCAGCTTTTAACTCGCGCGAGGAAGTCGTGAATGGGATGAGTCTTGGTATTGATTGCACATTGCAGTTTTAAACGCAGCAGTTATCAGGTGCGCGATGCATCGAAGCGTTCTGTGCATGCTACTCGCGTTGATTAGTGCCGGCTGTGATCGAATGATCACGCCGCGGCATGCGCAACAGCTCAAGGATGCAGAGGCCAAGGCGACTGCGGGCGATTTCTCGCGCGCGATCAGCTTGTACGAATCCGCGCTGGAAGATCGGCCGGGCGATGCCGAAGTGCATTACAAGCTCGCGCTGCTTTACGATGACAAGATGAACGATCCGTTAAACGCGCTGCATCATTTCAAACGCTATTTGATCATCGCGCCGAACGGCGCGCGAGCGAACGATGTGAAAGGTTTCGTCAAACGCGACGAGGTCGCGCTTCTGACCAGTCTCTCAGGGGACGCGCTGATCTCGCGCGCCGAAGCAACTCGCTTACGGAATGAAAATTTGTCATTGCGAAGAGATCTGGACGAAGCGCGTGGACGCAGCCATATCGCTACCATTGAACAATCCCCCACCCCTGGGAAAATAAAAAGGGCTGAAACCGCCAGGCAAACTTACGTCGTGCAGCGCGGCGATACTCTGGCATCGATCTCGAGGAAATTTTACAAAACATCGACACGCTGGAAACAGATTCTCGAAGCCAATCGCAGTGTGATCGACAATCCGAAAAAATTGGCAGCGGGCCAGACGCTGGTTATTCCGCAGCGCTAATCCAAAACCCGAAGCTTTAAAAGCCATCTAGCTACCTTCCAAGCGACGCGGACGTCGCCGCTCCGGCTAGAAGCAGCGACCATTGTTGCGGTTTACGGTTTGCGCTGTCCGTCGCCCGGAGGGCGATGCGGGGTCGGTTGCGGGCGAGTTGACGCATTCACATCGCGCGCGCCCATGCCGGTGGGGTCGATGAGCGGATTAAGAAGTGGTCCACCCGATTTTTTCTGATTGTCAGCTATGTTGCGCATTAGATGGAGACTGGGTAGCGGTGGAAACTCGATAATCAGGATGGCGGTTCGGAGAACGAGACCTTCATCTATATCGACGGGCTCAGGCAGATGGGTCGCGCCCGCTTTGACGACGAGCATTTGGCCAGCGTGCACCGTTATTTTCTTTCCCGGATGTCTCGTTAGCCAGGCCATTGCGCGGGCGCGACTCGAACATCACCGTTGTTCCCGTTATGCCGACGGTGAGCGCGCTGCTGCGAATATGCGCGCCGCCCGAACCCTTTGGCACTCGCAAGAGGATGGCGCCGCTTTCGACATTTAAGTTCCGACCCTCTTGATCGAAAGAAAAAATGCTGTTAGCGCCCACGCGGGTAATGGTCAGATCAGCGAAGGTAAGTTCGGCGCGCGAATCAGCGCCGGTATGGACGGCGCTTCCGTCCATGACATTATCGTTCAAGTGCGCCGGGCGGGCAGCGACGTGCGGAGCCAACAGACTGACGTCGCGGACCACTCGAGTG
>QHXE01000920.1 GCA_003222835.1 Acidobacteriota bacterium
ATGCTCCTGCTCCCTTCCACATATCCCTTGTTGTCCTTGTCCGCAAAGCGATAAACCCATCGTTCACAGCCACTCAACTATGGCTAAAACTAGTCTCTTTAACCCGACCGGTCTGCCATTTGGCAAGATCTTCGGGACTCTTCGTTCTTCTGGTAACCTTTCCCCAGCGATAAATCGCTGGGCTATTTTCGGTCGCCCTGACGGGGCTCTATTGCCATGAACACCACACTCATCACCGGCGCGTCTTCGGGAATTGGCGAGGCGTTTGCGCGCAAGCTGGCGGCGCGCGGGCATAATCTGCTGCTGGTGGCGCGGACGGAAGAAAACCTGGTGATGCTTTGCAGCGAATTGGGACGCATCAGGAGCATTCGCGCGCAGTATGTTGCGATGGATTTATCGGAGCCTGACGCGCCGGCGCGACTGTTAGAAGAAACGCAGCAGCGCGATCTGCAAATCGATTTCTTAATCAACAATGCGGGCTTTGGATCGATGGGTGATTTTGCGAAACTCGATCTCGAACGCGAGTTGAATATGATCGACTTGAACATTCGCTCGCTGGTCGAGTTGACACATCGATTTCTTCAGCCGATGAGAGAGAGAAAAAGTGGAAGAATTATCAACGTAGCTTCGACCGCAGGCTTTCAGGGGGTGCCTTTCATGGCTACCTATGCAGCGACGAAGGCTTTCGTGCTTTCTTTCTCGGAAGCGTTGTGGGAAGAAAACCGGCCTTACGGAATTAGAGTGATGGCGCTTTGCCCGGGCGTAACTAATACAAATTTCTTTGAGGCTTCGCGAATGCAGAGGCCGCCGGCGCGTGTTTCGCAAACGCCTGAAGAAGTAGTAGAAACGGCTCTGCGAGCGCTGAGACGTAGCAAGAGTAGCGTCATTTCAGGCTGGACGAACTTCTTTATGATTGAAACTGAACGGCTGGTGCCGCGCTCGCTGATTCTGCGCGCGGCGGGAGCAGTGCTACGATCGCATACTGAGAAAGGATAGGGTGTTGGGTTTTGGGCCTAGGGTGTAGGGAAGCGAGGAATGGGGTTCGGCGGGCATTCGCTGCTTAATAACCGCAACGCTGCTTCTGCGTTACCAACACCCAACACCCTAACCCCTTCACCCAAACTTATGACTGAACGAATCTTTAACTTCAGCGCGGGCCCGGCGGTTTTGCCGGTGCCGGTTTTGGAAGAAGCCCGAGCGCATCTGCTGGCGCTTCCGGAGGTCGGAATGTCAGTGATGGAGATCAGCCATCGCTCGAAAACTTTCGACGAAATCATTCAGGGCGCAGATGCTGGCCTACGTGATTTGCTTGGAATTCCGAAAGACTACGCGGTGCTCTTTCTGCAAGGCGGCGCGAGTCTGCAATTCACAATGGTGCCGATGAATTTCCTGTCGTTGGACGAGAACGCCGATTACATTCTCACCGGAAGCTGGGGCAAGAAGGCAATCAAGGAAGCTCAGAAGTGCGGCGAAGTGAATCTGGCGGCGGATATGTCCGACGGCGGGTTTACGCGCGTGCCCACTCAGGAGGAATTGCAACTTGGCGACGATGCCAAGTACGTGCATTTCACTTCCAACGAAACAATCGAAGGCGTGCAATGGAAAACTGAGCCCGACACAGGCGATGTGCCGCTATTCTCCGATTCGTCATCAGACATTCTTTCGCGCCCGATTCCGATCGAGAAGTACGGATTGATTTATGCGGGCGCGCAGAAGAACATGGGCCCGAGTGGCGTCACGCTCGTGATTATTCGCGAAGATCTGCTGCCGCGCATTCCCAAAGGTAAGCCGACGATGCTCGACTATCGCACGTACGTCGAACACAAATCGCTCTACAACACGCCAAACACCTGGGGTATCTACATTATCAATCTGGTGTGCAAGTGGCTGAAAGAAAAAGGCGGCCTCGAAGGAATGCAACAGGAGAACGAAGCGAAGGCCAAGTTGATTTACGACGCCATCGACGCGACTGATTTTTATCGTGGCCACGCCGATCCCGATTCGC
>QHXE01000921.1 GCA_003222835.1 Acidobacteriota bacterium
TACCATGAAGTCAGACCATCAACGTTAACGAACACAACCATTGGGGAAAAAGTCTTGTGCAAATGTTTCAAAAACTCGCGCTTGCCGCCTCGGGCTGGATAGCAAGCATCTGGTTGCTTGTCGCCGCTGCCAGTGGGCAGGACCGAATACTTCCTGAACTGCCACAAGCAAGCACGCCGGTGACGCTGGAGGCAGCAACGGATCCAGTCACCGGCAAATCCCAATTTCGCTTCCGAGGCAACAACACGCCGCCGGTGATTCGGGTGCAGCCCGGGAGCATTCTGAACGTGGAATACAAGAATGAGCTCGCCGCCAAATCGAGAGAAGAGTGCGTCGGTCATCCGTGCATGAATATGACAAATCTTCACTTTCACGGGCTGCATGTCTCGCCAAAAGCACCGCAGGACGATTCCCTGGATATGATAGCGTCGCCCGGGGAAACATTGCATTACTCCGTGCAAGTGCCACCGCAGCAACCTCCGGGACTGTATTGGTACCACACACACCCACACGGCGAGAGCTACGTTCAGGATCTTGATGGAATGTCAGGAGCTATCGTCGTTGAGGGCATTGACCGTTACGTGCCCGAAGTGCGGCACATGCGCGAGCGGATTTTGGTGCTCCGTGATCTTGTTCTACCCACTGATGCCACCGAACGAAAACGCGTGATGGAGTCGGTCGCAATGCAAACAACGCAATGCGGCACGGCTCCCGAGAAGCCGGAACGAGCCTTCACTGTGAACGGAAGTTTGCGTCCGAAAATCGACATAGCGCCGGGAGAACGCCAGTTTTGGCGGATCGTGAATGCGAGTCCAGATCGCTATGCCGATTTGGAACTGGACTCAGAGTCATTCGACGTAGTGGCGCTTGATGGCATGCCCCTCGCCTACCACGATCCTTCGATCCGCAAGCGACCAATGAGCCACGTTTTGGTTCCACCGGCCGGAAGAGTGGAAGCAATTGTCACCGGACCGCCAGCGGATTCGCATGCTGCGCTGCGCTCACGTTGCTTCGATACCGGTCCGGCCGGGGATTCCAATCCGGCCATGGTCCTGGCCGATATCATCTCGGCGCAACCATCAAGTCTTCAAGTCCGGCGTGGGGACGGCGTAGCGCCGGTTTACGCAACCTTTCCACCGACAGTTCTTAAACGTGTCGAAGCGAGTGAACCGCAATTCGTTGTCACGTTCACTGAAGACAAACAGGGCTTCTATATAAATGGCCAGAAATTCGAAATGAATGCCGGTCCAATGCTGACAGTGGATATTGGTTCGCTACAACACTGGCGCGTCATGAACCCAACCAGAGAAGTGCATCCGTTTCACATCCATCAAGTCCACTTTCTGGTATATGCCGTCGGCGAAAAGCCGATGAAAGATCCAGTATGGGTCGATACCGTAAACGTCTCCTACGGCAGCTCTGTGGATCTGGTTATGGATTTTACTGATCCTATCATTCGCGGTATGTCGCTCTTCCACTGTCATCTGCTAAGCCACGAAGATAAGGGCATGATGGCGAAGATCCTGTTCCGATAAGTCGGCACGCTTCTACCCTTCAATAGGATGAGTCTCCCCCGTACGAGGTAGAAACAATTCCCTCTTTTGAGTAATTGCGTTTCAGAATTTGAGACCAGTAACCTGATTGTGACATGCCTAATCAAGACAAGATCCCCGAAAAACCTGAGGGGGAAACGCGGTCCGGGTTTGGACGATCTACGCGCCGCACTTTTATCTCTCGATTAGGCATGGCCAGTTTGTTGGCAACAACTGGGCCTGCTGTTACGACGTTGGCTCAGCGTTCCGGTAAGGTAGAGCAAGGACTTTCTGCAGAATCCAAGGATGCGATCCCAGTCACGCTTCGTGTTAACGGCAAGAAATATGATTTGCGGATCGATCCGCGCACGACGCTTCTCGATTGTCTCCGCGAACATCTGCATCTGACCGGATCGAAAAAGGGATGCGATCATGGCCAGTGCGGCGCGTGCAGCGTTCACATCAATGGCCGGAGCCAGCTTTCGTGTCTCTCCTTCGCCGCTTTGCACGAGGGCGAAGAAATCACGACCATTGAAGGCATTGGGCGGCTATTGCACGTCAGGACAAATCATGTCGGCGGTGGCGCTGTTGAAAGAGCCGTGCGGGCCGGAGGACGCAGATGTGAAAGAATTTATGAGCGGCAATATTTGCCGTTGCGGAGCGTATCCTAACATCGTCGCGGCCATTCAAAGTGTGCGGCAAAACACCAAGCCGCAGAAAGCAGGATGAAAACTTTCGCACTCACGCGGGCGAACGATAGCGCGCAGGCAATTGCCACAGCGGCCAAAGCGACGACCGCGCAACAAGGCGCGGACATTCGTTTCATTGGCGGTGGCACGACGCTGATCGATTTGATGAAATTGAACGTGGAGCAGCCCAAAACGGTTATCGACATTAACCGGCTGCCGCTCGACAAGATCGAAGCGCTTCCCGACGGTGGGCTGACGATTGGTGCGGTAGTGCGCAACTCGGATCTGGCTTACCACCCACTCGTTAAGAAAAACTACCCCGTTCTTTCTGAAGCACTCTTGAGCGGCGCGACGGTCCAGCTTCGGAACATGGCCACGACTGCCGGTAATTTGCTGCAACGAACGCGCTGCATGTATTTCCGCGCAACCGATATGCCGTGTAACAAACGCGAGCCCGGCAGCGGCTGCGCGGCAATCACTGGTGCAAACCGTTCGTTAGCCATTCTCGGCACGAGCGAACATCCAAAGGGCGAGCGGAGTATACCGATTTCAGATTTTCATCTGCTGCCGGGAAACACGCCAGAACGCGAGACCGTGTTGGAACCGGGCGATTTAGTTACTCATGTTACACTTCCGCCGCCCGCGCCGGGAAATCGTTCACTCTATTTGAAACTCCGTGATCGCATGTCTTACGAATTTGCGCTCGCGTCCGCGGCAGTCGTCATCACCGCGGCAAATGGAACAATTACGCGCGCTCGCATTGCTCTCGGTGGAGTGGGGACGAAGCCTTGGAGGTCGACCGAGGCCGAAACTGAACTAACCGATCAGCCCGCCAACGAAGCGACTTTCCGAAAAGCAGCCGACGCCGCGTTGCGCGGCGCAAAGCCGCAAAGCCAAAACGCCTTCAAGGTCGAGCTGGCCAAGCGCTGCCTCGTCCATG
>QHXE01000130.1 GCA_003222835.1 Acidobacteriota bacterium
TATGGCGTTTGCGGCCAATCCCGATCCGGCGATGGCGCCTCCGATCCTTCGCCGTCTCTCCGGCGAAGCCTCGCGCAGAGCCCGAGTAAACGATGCGGCTACATCGGAATGGAAGCTACACAAAGCGCGGGCTGCGGCATTGCGAACTTCGGCGCTGGGGTCGTCAAACGACTTGGCAATCAGCCTGTAAGCTTCTTCGCCGCCTTCCTCTGCCAGATCGACCAAAGCGGCTGCCCGCTCGGAAGAGTTGGCGCTCTTCAAGCGATCAGCCAGGACTGGCACTGCTGATGTTTCTATCTGGTCGGCGGTCTTGAGGGGTTCGATAGCGCTAATCGTCGGCTTAACGTGGAATTCATTGGGCTCGAAGAGAGCCAGATCCGCGGTGGTCTCAACGCTAACGAATTCGGGTTGGGCAGGGATAACAGCCCGCGTCTCCCGATTCTCGAGAGTTACATCGATCCATGACGGCTCTTCATTCATCGGCACGATCGACTTCGAATCAGATTCGTATGCCAATTCGAGCGACAAACTCTCCGCGCTAGTTTCAGCCGTTGGGAGTTGCGCCTTCCGCTCTTGCAATTCGGCCTGCGATTGTTCAATGTGCTTGAGTTGTTCCTCTTCAGCTTTACGCAGTTCATCGATTTCGACCTTGAGCAATAGTTGTTTTTGCGCGCGCACTTCGGCGGCAGCCAAACACTCCTTGCGGATTGCCTCCAGCTCATCGAGTCGTTTCTGCTCGTCCTCAAGCCGCCGAGCTTGGACCTCGACGTGGTTCTGGGCTTCGACGATCTCGGCATGGCGAGATTCGGCGGCAGTGACACGATTCACCAGGGCGTCTTCATCTCTCTGGGGCCCTTCGACTTCGACGTTGATCCGCTGCTCGGTTTCCGCTAATTCCATTACCCGAGCCGGAGCTACATGGCGGGCCTCTTCCTGAGCGCGAAGCCGGCCTTCAGCCTCTTCTAACAGTTTCAGTTCTTCGTCTTTATCTTCGATGTGTCTGGGTTCTAGTAGCTCGGTTTGCCCAAGTGCCTCAATCTGCGCATCGAGCGCCTGTTGCTCCGTAACCTGCTGTTGTAACTGAGCCTCGGCATTGGCACGCTGGGCCTCCAATTCGGCGAGTGGTCGTGCCTCGGCATTAAGATTTGAGTGATTGCTCTCTGCCAACCAACCGTGCAATTACAGCTTCCTGATCCGCTCTCGACTCTTCGGCCTGCGCGACTAACGCACGCGCCTCTTCGACTCGCTTCAGTTGCTCAGCTTTAGTTTTTTGCAGAGTTTCGATTTGCGCATTCAGTGACTCTTCCTCATCGGCACGCGCTTGCGACTCTGCTTCCAGCCGTTTGCCAACAGCTCTCAACTCGATCAGTTTCTGCTCTTGCTCTTGCGCTCGAAGTTCGGCCTCTGACCTGGCGACTTCATGCGCTTCCTGCTCGGCGCGAAAACGCGCCTCCGCTGCTTCGACCTTGTTGGACTCCCCTGACTTGGGCAGCGATACCACCTCGCCAGCGAGCGATCGTTCTTTCTCGGTCAGTTCCTGTTGCGTTTCTTTCTTCAGACCAATAGCGCCTTCCGCTTCTTTAATTCGTTTCTCCAACTCGTCGGTAGACTTTGCCAACGTTTCCCGTTGGGCCGCAATCGACTGTTCTTTATCCACTAATTGCGCAAATTTCGTTTCAGCCTGTTGATGTGCCTCTTGTTGGATAGTCAACTCGGCCTCCGCGAGTTCGAGCAGTTTTAATTGTTCACGCTCGGCGGCGCGCAGACGCTCGAACTCAGCTCGGCGCTGCTCTGCGTCCGTTTCAGCCTGCCGCACTGCTGCATTCAATTCGGCGAGGCGCTGTTCAGCTTGTTCGCCGCGAATCTCAGCTTCGAGTTTGGCTTTTAGAGTTGCTTCTTCCACCTCGCGTAGTCGGACTTCGGTTTCGGCGATACTAGTTCGGTCTTCCTGTTCCGCGGTGCGTAGCTTTTCGATCTCGGTATCAAGCGCTTGTTCGGTGCGCTTGAGTTCCTCAGCGTTAGCTGCGGCAAGTTGATGCGCTTCCTGCCGAGAACGAAGTTCGGCTTCGATCCGCGCGAGTTGGGTCCGCTGTTCTGTTTCGGCTTGACGCAGCGCTTCGATTTCGCTATTTAGCTTTCGTTCCTGCGCGTCTAGTTCTTTGGATTCTGCCACGCCTTTTCGCAGTGTATCTTCCAGTCGGAGCAGTCGGGCTTTGGCTTCTTCGACGTGACGAACTTGATTCTGTTCGATCTTTTCCAGGGCCTTAATCTCTGAGTTCAGTTCCTGAGCTTTTTGTGATTGCTCTTCAACAGCCGCGACTGCCGAAGCACGAGCTTCTTCGAAAGCTTGAACGGTCGCTTGGATTTCGGCGACGCGCTGCAACTGCGCAGCTTCCTCTCTTTGCAGTGCTTCTACGGCGGCATTAAGCTGGTTTTCCTTTGCGGCTTGGCGTTTGGTTTCGACTTCAGCGCGGTGCCGGGACTCCATTTGTTTCAGAATTCTGGCTTCAATCTCTTCGATGCGTTTGAGTTCTGCTGCTTCGGTTTCGCGTAGCGTTTCCAACTCTGCGCTGAGCCACTGTTGCCTTTCGCGGCGTTCGTTTGCTGCATCTTCGGCACGATGGCAAGCTTCCTCTTGAATCCGAATGCGAGCTTCCGCGTCGGCGATGTGACCGAGATGTTCCGCTTCATATTTCCGGAGGGCAGATATCTCGGCATTTAGTTCTTCAGCCCTTCCGGCTCGCTCGTGTACCGCAGCGCGTGCCCGTTGTCGCATCGCTTCCAATTCAGCCTGGCGTTGCTCTTCTTCCAGGGCGCGGCGTTGCGTTTCTTCTTCCAATTGGCGTCTCGCTTCTTCAGCGGCCCTTCGTTTCGTCTCTGCTTCGGCTTTTCGTTTCGCGGCCTGAACTTCGGCCCGACGATGCTCGAGTTCCAGTTCGGCCCGACTTAAGGCCTCCTCTTCCTTGCGTATTTGATCATCAGAAACAACCGATCTTCCCGTATCCCTGGGCGCCGACCTTCTCTCAAGTTGTGCAGCGAGGTCCGCTAACTCTTGCTCAGTCGGCTCCCGTTTCACAAAGGATTTGCGGGCTTCCTCCAGATGCACGAGGTTTCCACCAGACAATGCCGCCAGCAAACGGTCCGCGATAATCTGCTCGTTTAGGTCGTTATCGTCAGCGCCTTTGGCGCCATTGGGGCTGACCCCGCGCGGCAAGTTTCCGATTGGGTCGGCGTCAAAGTTTTTTGGTTTCGAGGACGAGTGCTCCATGATTAGATTCTCCAACTCCGGCGACGTACGACGTGCCGGCGGGCGGGACTAAATGTCAGCCGTGTAACTGAGACGGTTCAGCGCTGCTTTCTTCCTGAGCGCGACAAAATAATCAGCGTTATTTAGCTTACGACGGTTGAAGGTCGCAGTGGCGAGGGTGGACGATCCGATGCGTCCTTTGAGCGGCCCGGGTGGATGCCGGCCACCTGAGCCTTTTCTGATTCTCGCAAATCATGGGCTTTCAGGTCAATAGGGCAATTTTCGCACTAGAAGGTGAAGCGAATTTGCAGGTCGATCAGCCGATTGTAGGGACCGGCCCCGCCGCCGCGGCCACCGCCGCCAAAACCGCCGAAGCCTCCGGCGCTGGCCGTTGAGGTGCCGAAAAACGCGGAACTCAAATTACCGACTGGTGGCCGAAGATTTACGTGGTTCAAAATATTTTGAAAGTTGACCGAAACAGTGATGTTATAACGCTTTGCGGACTCGTTGCCGCCTCCAAAACCGCCACCGGCCCCGCCCCCTCCGCCGCGGGCGCCGCCACCACCGCCACCGCGCGGCCCGCCTCCACCGCCACCGCCCAGGCCGCCAAGACCACCACGAGATCCACCACCACCTCCGCGATTACCTTGGCGTTGCGACTGTGCCGTCGTGCGTCTTTCGCCGCCGAAACCAAACGTCCGGCTAACGCGGAGGTTTGAGATCAACGCGCCGGGCCCTTGACCATAGTTACGAGGGATGATCACCTCTCCAGCAGTTGGATTCGGATCGAACGCGCCAAATTTGGTGACGACGACTCCGGGCTTTGACAGGTCGCTCGCAAATGCTGGCCTCTCCGTAAACAACGTGTCGCCATTCAGGTCTCGCCCAATAGTTATGTTGAATGGGCTGCCCGATGACACGACTATCATGGGATTGAAGCTGATGTTCCACGGCGCTCTGAAAGTCCCAAACAAGGTGAATCGATGCCGCACGTCATTCGATGCCCGGCCAAATTCATCGCTGAAGTCGTATGGATTGGCGGCGAAGCTACCGGATCCGTCAGTGTCGCTCTTCGCTTTCGCCAAAGCATAATTGATATTGAAACTTATGTTCCGACTAAGGCGGCTGACTAACGTGACAATGAGTTGATTTTGATCGAAGCGACCGGTCGAGTCGTATTCAAAATAATTGTTCGTGCCGAGCGGTCGGACGCCACTGCCCGGCGCCAACGGATTGAAAGTCCCAGGCAGCGGCGCGTTGATGGCCCGGGCCCGCAGGAGATGCAGGCTGCGCGCATGACTGTAGGTGACGCTGGTTGTAAAGTTGTGCGGCAACGCTCTCTCAATGCTGATCGCTGCCTGCATGGTGTACGGCGCTCGGATATCCTTTTCCAATTGATAGATCGTGACTGGAGTTGCAAACTGCATCAAGGTAGCGATCGACGGCACGTTAGGAAAAGAATTCAAAATCGTTGGATCGGTAACGATGAACTGTTGTTGATTAATTCCGTTCAGTCGATTCGCGGTCAGCGTTAGATTCTCGCCGACGCGATCGTAGAAGACGCCAAATCCCCCGCGTAGTGTGGTCTTCGAAGGTTTCTGTGGACTGGAACCCGGCGCCCACGCAAATCCAAAGCGTGGCGCAAAGTTAAGCTCGCTCCTGATGTTGTCCTGATTCTCGTACCGCAGTCCGAAGCTTAAGGTCAGATTTGGCCGGTATTTCCAATCGTCCTGAACAAAGCCACCAAAATCCCACTGGCCGACGGTAGTCTTGGGATTTCCCGTGGCGATCGTGAATTGTGTTGTCCCGCCACCCAAAGCGCGAATTTGCCCGGCGGTCTTACCCTGCTGGAGGCCCTGAAGTGTAATCTGATAAACCTGGATACTGGTCAGTGCGTTTGGGTTGCCTGTTCGGCGACTGCCCGCGAAAGTCCAGGTACCTCCGAAATTCTGCGGCGAGATGCTGGTGATGCGCACGTCGCGCAATCGCCCGCCAAACTTGATCGAATGCGAACCCAGCGACAGCGAAGTTATGTTCGTTCCTTCCCAACGGTTTTGAATATTCGAAGACAAACCGATTTGCGAACCTCCGCCCGTAAATGCGTCCTGGACGCTGATTGTGGGAATTGAATTGTTTGCATCATCGCCTGACGTTTGGTGATTGAACTGAAACCGCGTCTCGTTAACGGTCCTCTTATTTATGATTGCCGTTTCAGTCAGACGCGCAGTCTGCTGCGTGCTGAACGTGTTGTATCTTCGCGAATCCAGGTTATAGCCACCCACACCACCAATTCCGCGAGAGTGTTCGTATTCGTAGCGACCCACGAGGGTGTTCTTCGCATTGAGTTGATAATCAATGCGCGGACTGAACGTTGTGCGTCGATTTGGTGTGGCCACCGTCTGGGCAAACGGCACGATGTTCAGGTTTGAGTCGAGAATCGTTGCATTGACTACAGCGTCGTCATTAATATCGCGCTTCTCGAAATCGAAAAAGAACGAAGCTTTCTTCTTGGTAATCGGGCCGCTCAAGTTGCCGCCGTAATTGCGCACCATGTAAGGCGCGCGCGTCGGCGCAAACGGATTGCGAGAATTCAGCGCCTGGTTATTAAAGCTGAAAGACGCCTGACCGCGGAATCTATCGGTGCCGGGTTTCGTAAGTATTTCGATACGCCCAAACCCAGGCCGATCGTATTCAGCGGAGTAAGGATTGGAATTGATGCGAATCTCGCGAATTGAAGCCAAGGGCGGCAAACGTCCGCCAGAAAAACCGTCGATATAAATTTGACCACCGTTTGGACCAGCAGCAGGTCCGGCGAGTGCCTGCAACGCGGCGGCGAGGTCGTCAGGATCGTCCGGCAATGATTCAAGGTCGGGGCCCCTCAGAACGATTGCTCCAAGGTTGTTTTCCGGCTCGACGTTAACGCCAGTGCCTTCCGGCGTGACGGTAACTTTCTGCTGCTCGATTGTAACTTTCAGCGTTACGTTAAGCTGTTGGCTGCGTGTTGAGGTCAAATCGATTCCGGTATTCTCGTAAGTTGCGAAGCCGGGCGCCGTGACCTGAACCGTATACTTAGCCGGAGCCAGACCGTTGATTGCGAAATTACCTTCGCCGTTTGTGGTGGCGGTTTTCTTCGCGCCGCTGGCATCGACCGTGACGACGGACGCGCCCACAATCACGCCTCCGAATTCGTCTGAGACTTGTCCTTTGATTGTTCCTGCTGCCTGTTGTCCAAAGGCGACGACGCACAGCGTCAACATCAGAAAGATACCTCCAAATACTGCGGAGCATTGGAGGCGAAGGCTGAGCCGAAATGTCTGCATTTGTTGGTTAAGACGCGATTGCCTCGGTTTTGGTTACATTAAGGCAATCAGTTGGTAGAATTGGGTGGCGATCGACACGTAGCAGCAGCAAGGATATGATTAAGGTGATTTTGGTGAGCCGTAATTCAAAATAATTCAGGACCTTTTGCCACCCATGCGCAAACAACTGAGCTAGAGAAAACGTTCCAACTGACTTCCCATCAGCGGCAGCTTGAAAGGTTGTATGCGCTCCACCCCACCACAGATCCGCTTGCGGCCGATTGCGCTCCGCTCGCAAACGCTCGAGCACCGCGCGAACCCATATCGAGAAATTGCACGTCCGTATCCGGATGCGCTTGCTTGTAGCGCGCCACGAAGTAGCGCAGCATGTCCGGGCCACGCGGAGTGTAGATTAAGAATTGATGTTGATTCGATTGGCGCGCCGACCGGCAGCGAAGAATACGACGACGAGAGCGAGCGCGACTACTGTGACGAAAGCTTTGGCAAATGACATTCGCGGTTAGTCGAACTGGAGTTCGCGAACATCATAACAGACTTCGCCATTCGATCCCGTTTCGCAAGGCTTGCAAGACCGAGGTCAGGAGTTGAAGACAGAACGCCAGCCACGTGATCACATCGGTCATTTCCAACTCCTCTCATTACACTCCGCGCGGCTTTGCCTCACGGCCTCGTCTATTGCCCTTCGCTCGGCTCGTAACCCCAAAGCGGTTCGGCGCTAATTACCGATCGAACCCAGGCTTTCAGTGCTTCGCTGACGAAACTGATCGACCACGATAGCGCGCTGTCCGGCGGTTAGCACTTCATAGAACTTCACCTTTGCGCGAGCTTTCATAGCGATGATTTGATTAAGCAAAGCGGATTGGTTCTGCGCAAGCTCCCTGATTCCGGCTTCGTCCAATTGACCGGTGAAGGCCGCCACGGAAAGCTGAGCTTCCAAATCATCGAGCTGTTCGAAGAGAGGCTCTGCCTTGAGCATGGTGGCTTTGGCGATGCCGACGATGCGAACCTTCTGACTCGGCGTCAGTTTCAGATCGTTGGTAATCGGCGCAAAGACTTCGCTGACTATTTCGTCGTCATCCTGATTATCATTTGACTGAGCTGCCTCTGGGGGCCCGGGCTTCAATTCGATAATCACCTGAGCGCTGGTCAGCGTGGCGCTGATAGCGATAATTACCACGGCCAAAAAAATCAGTCCTGTTGCTTTCATGATTTACCTCCTTTTGTTTCTTCCTGGGCCTACTTGATCACGATTCCGGTCGAGAACCGAAAACCGCTCAATGTGCGATCGGGAATTGTTATGGTGTTGACGGTGCGGCTGCGCAGAAAGATCGGGTTGTAGTCGAACTGAAGTATGCGCCAGGCAAATCTGCTGCTCAGCTTGTAATCGATGCCGCCGCCAAGGTTCAGCGCAAAGCTCGTGTGGCTATCGGCGTAAGAAGTCGCAGTGCTGGCGATCGTTTCCGTGAAATTCCGGCGCGCCACGCCCGCGAGTGCCTGCGCGAACGGCGTGAAGCGGCTCGAGCTCGGAAACCGAATCTGCGGACCGCCGGTGATGTTGTAGAGCGAAATTTTCGATGCGCCGGTAGTAGCGCCGAACAGATCGGTGCGGTTCTGGAAGTGGGCCGAGAAATCCGCGGTGACGCCAAAACGCTTGGTGAAATAGCTTGTTGCCGAACAATGAAAGCCATTCGTCTTAAACCGATTATCGAGAGTTGTAACTGTGCTGAAGTCGCTGCTGGTAATTCCGGTATCGACGCTTTCAAGCGA
>QHXE01000131.1 GCA_003222835.1 Acidobacteriota bacterium
CGAGTTGATGAATGCCTTGACCATCTCAGCATTAACAAAGTTGCCGTTGAAGCCGTTGAGTTTATTCAGCCAGAAGTTGTAGCCGTCGAAGTTCGAGTCAGGGGAATCGTTAGGATTTCTGCGCAAGTAACCGAAGTACTGCGTCAACACAAACGCTCTATTGAATTGAGAGTTGGTGAAATTAGTATTCTCGACGATGGCGCGTAGTGTCTGGGCGCGGTTCTTGGCGCCGCTCGTCAGATCCGTTACGAGCTGATTCCGTTCTGAGGCGGAGAGTGCTCCGCCAGCATTCGCGTTCAGCGCATCGACGAACGCGGCATTCGTCATCGTCGAAGGATACGCAGTTGGGAACGCGGAGCGCGCGACGAAATTGTTAAGGTACGCCACCTTGTTCGCCTCGAGTTGCGTTTCCCAGCCACTGGCTCCCACCACCACGCCGTTTCCGACGCGCTGAAGGTCGGGCAGAAATTCCGCGAGCGTCAGCGGCACCGCGCCGCCGATCCGTGTCGTGCCGAAAGCCGCGCCGTAAGTGCGGTAAACCAGGTAGCCGGATTGCTGAAACTCGATCGAGAGATAGAACGCTGCCGAGACATTGATTCGTTTGAGTTCAATGCAAGCTGAGTCAGTGCCGCAGCCCGTGATTTCGTTGGTCCAGAACCCGAGGCCCGAGGAGTCGGGCTCGCGATTGAAGAAATCGACGTAGTGCTGGCGCACATAGAATGATGCGGCGTCAATTGGATTCGTCGTTGGTGTTGAAGCGTCGTTGTCGGTAATTGTCACGGTGGCCGTGCTGGGACTTCCGAGCGTCGCGCCGGACGGATTGCTGAAAGCGATGCTGAAAGTTTGATTGCCTTCGACAAACACATCATCCGTAATGAAAATCGTGATTGTCTTACTGGTTTCGCCGGCGGCAAAACTAAGTGTGCCCGACACGGTATTGTAATCCGAAAGATGCGAAGCGGTGCCATCTGTCGTCGCGTAATCGACAGTTGCCGCGGTTGAGGTATCACCGGATCGCGTGACGGGGATGACGAGGCTGCCAGCGCCTTCGCTGACGGAGTAGCTCGACGAACTCAACTGCACCGTTCCGGCCGTAGCATTCGTGGTGATTTGAAGCGTCCAGCCG
>QHXE01000132.1 GCA_003222835.1 Acidobacteriota bacterium
GTTAGCGAAAACATTACGCCGCGCTTCCCCCAAGTGGGAAAGCATCCCGGCAGAAGAATTACTTGCGAATCTCTCCGCGGCTTTCAACTAAGGCAGATCGTCAACCTGCAGGCCCACCGGGCTGGCGCCGGCGCCTTTGATCGCATCGATCACTTTTACCACGTCGCCGTAGCGTAGAGCGCGAGGCGCTTTTACGAATACAGTTTTCTCAATGCGCTGATCTTCCGGCACATCACTGCGGCTTTCCATGCCAACTTTGTAAGCGCGCTGTTCTTTGCGCTGCTGAAAGACTTGTTGTAGCTTCGCCGCCAGGGCGCTGGGGTCATTCACTGAACCCATCGAATCCTGATTCAGCTTTATTTGCAAGTCCGTCGAGATCGACACCACCAACGTAAGCGGATTCGGTTTTAAGTTTTGTATGTTCTCGTTTGGGTCGCGCTGCGTTGGAATATCAGCCTTGAAACGGCTGGGCTTCAGCGGCGTAACCACCATGAAAATGATCAGCACCACCAGCAGCACGTCGATCAACGGTGTAACGTTAATGTACGGGACAGCGCGGTTGCGGCCCCCAGCACTCGTTGCCATAAACTTCGCCCTCGGTTTGGAACCAGCGAGCGTTAGCACTCGGGCTCGCGGTTCCAGATTCGTTTCCAGGATCAGGTTGCCGGTGGCGCCGCAGTCACGCCCTTCTTCAGCTTGTCGGCAACCAGCCCTATTTTATCTACGCCCTTCTCGCGAACGGCGTTAATCACCTTAACGACCTCTCCGTAGCTGACCTCGACCCCACTCTTGATGTAGACGATCTTGTCTTCTTCCTTCTTGTTCGCCAGTGATTTCTCGACCTGAGATTTCAGATCATCAAGATTGACCTTCTTTTTCCCCAGATAGTACTCGGTTTCCTCGGGTCTGCACTGAGGGCGGTTGGTTGGGCACGTGATCGAGACGATGACCGAGGTTTCCTTAGTAATCGCCTGATCCTCATCCGGGTTTTTCATATCACGAGGGATTGCAACCGTAACCCCCTGTTGCAGAAACGGCGTGACCACCATGAAGATGATCAGCAATACCAGCATAACGTCGACCATCGGCGTGACGTTGATCTCCGACTGCAAACCGCCACCACCGCCAGCGCTCATTCCCATAAGACATCTCCCTTCGCAGCTCCAGTCCGAAAAGTTGTGCGTGACCGCGGAACCGCGAGGTTCCCGACCACGATCTCACGCCCCTTAAACTTCGCGCTACGGATTCAATTGCTTCGTGCGATTCTTGATGAAGTAGTCAACCAACTCGGAAGCCGAGTTGTCCATCTCCACCACGAAGCCATCAACCTTGCCCGTGAAATAGTTGAATAGCCAAACGGCCGGAACCGCGACCACCAAGCCCAGTGCGGTGGTGAACAGCGCCTCGGAAATACCGCCGGCCACGGCGGCGATACCTGCGGATTCGGCGTTTTTCATTCCGCGGAAGGCGTTGATGATGCCAAACACCGTTCCGAACAGACCCACAAAGGGCGCCGTGGAGCCAATCGTCGCCAGTCCCGACAAGCCTCGTCGAAACTCGGCCGTCTTGATTGCGATGGCCCGCTGTAGCGCGCGCTTCGACGCATCAATTTCGTCACCTGAGATCTCGGACGATTGCTCGTGCGCTCGGAACTCCTGCAGTCCGCTGTTGACAACCATGGCCAAGTGCGACTTGCGATGCTTATCGCTGATGTTGATCGCCTCTTCGATGCGATTGTTTTTGAGCGCCTGCGCGACGCGCGGGGCAAACTCGCGCGATTGTTTCTTGGCCGCCGTATAAGTCAGATAACGCTCGACCATGATGGCGATCGAATACACGGACATAATCAAAAGAATGATCACGACCGTGATAGCGACGCTGCCCATGTTCTTAACCATCTCGGTGATGGTGAACTCGTTGCCGCCTGCCGGGCTGGCAGCCGGGCTAGGGGCCTGCCAGAGAAACAGAAGAAAGCCGATCGCTTTCGTTCCGAGAATGCTTGCAAGAATAGTCACGGTAACTCCTCCAAGGTTTTATTACGTTGATTCCGACCGGCAATAAGACCGAGCGCTGGCAGCTCTCGGCCCTCTGGGCGAACCAGCACCGGCTTCAATTACTGCGCCACAAAGTTGTAGATAATCACACCGTTGACTTTGACCGGCTGGCCGGAAAGTTTGGTCGGCGTGAACCTCGACGCTCGCGCCGCCGCGACCGCCGCCGCTTGCAACAGCGGATGCCCGGACGTTGCATGCGCCGCCACCACACTGCCGTTCTCGTCTATCAGCACCTGCACGACCACCTGACCCGAGGCGTGAGCACTACGAGCAATCGGTGGATAAGGCGGCTGAACCAGATGCACCGCCTTGCCATTGAGCACGCCTCCGGAAATCGGCGCATGAGGCGTGGCCGCAGGCGTCGGTCTCGGCGGTGGTGGTGGTTCGCCAATCTCGACTTTGGCCGGGGCTGAAATGATCTGACCCGTGCCAGTGCCGGGAGCGACCGGCGCAACCGCATTTGAGTTACCGCCACCCAGCATCGTCACGACACCTTTCCGAACCGGCGGCACCTCGCTCGCTTTCGCCGAGATCTCTTTCGGCACCAAATCCGTGCGCGATACATCGGCAATCAATTCCTTGCGCACATCGACATTCTTGCTGATGTCCATCTTTTCAGGTTTGGGTGCTTCCTTCTGTTGCTGCTGCTGCGGGACGGGGACGGGTGCAATCAAGGCGGTTAGCTCCAGAGTCTGCTGATCAATATTGGCCGAGGCCATCATGATGCCGGCGACAAAGGCCGCAACCAAAAGCACGGCATAGATAGCCGTAGTCACCAGAATAAACGAACCTTTGCGCTTGTTATCGCCTGAATGCGAACCGGACTCAACCAGGTTATCGAACATCTTTTATCCTCCCTCTATCGGTGCCAAAAGGGCCGAGTCTAAGAATGACAAACCAGCAATGCGATCATGAACCCATCGCTGAACCCGCTCGATGAACAAGAAGGGGAAGCAGCGAAGGACACGCGCATTCAAAAATATCGCCACGTCGGATCCGGCCGCTTTGCGAGACACAAATAAACTGGCCGTTCACAACGTGCAAACCGCCGTGCATCTGGCCCCTAATCAGTCAGGGCACGATGGCAATGCGTATTTAATTGGCCAGCAACGGGTGCAGTCTATGCTGCAAACACGCGCAAAGTCAAGAACAATTCCAGTAGAAATCTGTGGCAACTTTGCGAGTCAATTGCCGGTCAACATCCGCAACTTATTAGACCCCGGGTAGCAGAACTTGGTTCCCGATCAAGCCGCGCGCGAAGGTTTTCCCACGCCGTTGCGGGCCCGCTCTTCGCGAGCAAGGTTTGCATTGACGCCTTTTTGGCGTGGAGTCAAGGACGGCAGTTTGTTAGCCGCTTCCAGCCGCTTTTCCCACCAAACCATGATTGGCCCGGCGACTGCGATGGTGTCGTACGTGCCGAAAATAATACCCATCAGCAGCGCCAGCGCGAACGGCCTGAGCGTTTCGCCGCCTAATAACACCAACGCTATCACCGAAAGAAAAACCAGCCCCGACGTAATCACGGTGCGCGAAAGGGTCTGATTGATCGAAAGGTTGGTGACGTCGTACAAACTCATCCGCCGATACAGCTTTCGATTTTCGCGAATGCGATCGAAGATCACGATTGAATCGTTCACGTCGAAGCCTACTAAGGTGAGCAGCGCTGCGATCACAGTTAGATTGATCTCGATCTGAAAAATCGAAAAGAGGCCGAGCGTCACCAGCACCGTGTGAAAGACGGCGATCACGGCTGCGGCGCCATAAGTCCACTCGAATCGAAACGCGATGAATAGCAGCATGCCGATCAAGGCAGCCACCGTGACCGCAATCGCCTGAGTGCGCAATTGCTTGCTGGCGATCTGGCCAACGGCTTCGGTCCCTTCGATCTTGTACGCAGCTTTCGGATCTTCCGGCAGACTCTTGGTGGCTTCAGCTTCTGCTCCAAAGGTATTGAGCGCCTCTCTGACCTTGGCGCGAGCGGCGTCGACTCCGGCTTGACTCTCGCCAGTCTGCGATTCCTGAAAACCCTCATGCGGCACTCTGACAAGAAACCAGCCTCGCTTATCCAAAACCGGCTGGATAAGGGCGTCTTTAATTCCCGCTTTACCGATAGCAGCGCGAAGGCCCTCAACTGAAGGTGGCTGCTTGAAGCTCACGGTGACGACGGTTCCGCCTTTGAAATCAACTCCCAGATTGAAAGCTTCGCTGCCGTTCGGGTGAACCCTGTGGCGGTAAAGAGCGGTCCCCATCCCGGCCAGCATCAGGACAATAGAAAGGCCGATGAAGATTCGGCGCTTGCCCAGCCAATCAATATTTATATCTCTGAATACTCGAATCATCGGCTCTTAAGATTTACCTCTCATATGCTCAGCGACTCCACTCGTTTTCCCTTGCGAGTGAGCAGCCAGATGAATATCGTTCGCGAAACATAGACCGCCGAGAACAAGTTAACCAGCAAGCCCAAAACCAGCGTCACCGCAAATCCGCGAATCGGACCTACGCCAAATACGTACAGAAACAGTGACGAGACGATGGTCGTCACGTGCGTATCGATGATCGTCACAAAGGCGTGGCCGAAACCCTGCTCGACGGCGGATGGCACCGTTTTGCCGGAGCGCAATTCTTCGCGAATGCGCTCAAAGATCAAAACGTTGGAATCCACGGCCATGCCGATCGTCAGAATAATGCCGGCGATACCCGGCAGCGTCAGGGTGGCGCCGAACATGATCAGCCCGGCAATCATTAGGATCATATTGAGCAACAAGGCGACGACTGCGTTGATTCCCGAGCCGCGATAATAGAGCAGCATGAAAACCACGACCAGCGCCAAACCCAGGACTGATGCGCGCACTCCAGAATGAATTGAATCAGCGCCAAGACTCGGTCCGACCGTACGCTCTTCCGTATATTCAATCGGTGCGGGCAGTGCGCCGGAGCGCAGCGTTAGCGCGAGATCGTCAGCCGACTGTTTCGAAAAACGTCCGGTAATTTCTCCCTGATCGAATATCTGCCCCTTGATGAAGGCAATCGATTTGACTTCATCATTGAGGACCACGCCCATGTATTCATTAATATTAGCGCCCGTCCACGCGCCAAATTTGTCCGCGCCGGATTTCTTGAGCGAGAAAGCAATCTCATATTCTTCACCGCCGGCACGTGCGGGGTTGGCCGTAGCGGTCCGCAACTCCGCTCCATCGATAATTGCCGGGGACTCAACTACCACCCATTTCTTCGGCGGCGCAACGTTCGGATTCGATTCCCGCGCCGCCAACTCACTTCGTTCGGTATAAGGGAGCACGCGACGACTCGTCGGAATGTTCCCGCCGCTGTTCAGGGACGCGATTGCTTCTTCTTTAGTCGAATAGGTTTGGGACGGCGCAGGGCTCGGTGGACTGATAACGTGGACAAGTTCCAGGTGTGACTGACCGGCCAGCAACTGCTTCACGTGTTCGGGGTCCTGCACGCCGGGCATTTGCAGAAGGATCTCGTGAGAGTTCTGTCCTCCATGGCGCGCCAGCGTCGGCTCGGCAACGCCGATCGCGTTAATGCGGCTCTCAATGATCTTCATCGCCTGATCAGTTGCCGATTCGCCGAGCGAAACCTGCGTAGCTCCTTTCAACGTCCACGAAACCGTGTTTCCTGAAGAAGAAAACGACCAGCCGACGCGATCGCTTAGATCGACTTTCTTTTCCACCGCGTCGCGAATGTCTTTGACCTTGGAGGGATCTCCGACTTGCAGAGAGACACGATAATTACCGCTCGCAGCTTCGGCCCGCGCGTCCTTCACATCAAAGCCGGCATCCTTCGCGGCATTTTGCGCGGCGGTGGCGCTGTCTTCCGTGAGGCGCTTCAAATAATCCTCGACCTTGACGCGCATCACCAGATGCGATCCGCCTTTCAGATCCAGCCCAAGAGAAATGTTTTGCGCGAGCGTCGCCTTGATCCCCGACCAGGTGAAGTCTTTGAAGTGAGGCCGCCGGCCATGCGGGCCAATCACGATGTAAATGCCGACAACCGTGACGATGCCGATGATTATCGATCGCTGCAGTAAGTTCTTCTTCTTCATCTCAACACTGTCCGACAAACTTTAGTTTGTCGCTGATTAACTGATCGAAACCACAACTACGACAAACTGAAGTTTATCGGACTTCTCTATTTCTTCTCCTCCGAGTCAACTCCGGCCACGGCGGAACGCGCAATCTCGAGGATTGACTTGTCCGCGCTCCGGATCAAAAAACTCGTATCGCGGACGGCCGTAATCACTCCGATGACTCCGCCCGTAGTAACCACTTTGTCGCCGGCTTTTAACTCTGCGATGGTCGCTTGAAGCTCTCGCTGTTTTTTCTGTTGCGGGCGTATTAAGAGTAAATAGAAGACGCCAAAAATTAAGAGCATCGGGATAAGTGCGCCGCCCAGTCCACCGATGCCACCTTGAAATAGAAACAAGAACATAACGGAAGTTGTCCGACCTGGGTGATTAACGCGCCAATAGTCCGATAAACTTTAGTTTGTCGTTAAACCGCGAGGGCCAGCCATCTTAAAGCGACGACAAACTGAAGTTTATCGGACCAGTTGCTCAGTATACTCTCGCCGAAAATTCGCGAATTGACCAGAACGGATAGCTTGCCTGACACGTCGCATGGTGTCAAGGAAGAACGCCAGATTATGATGCGTCAAGAGAATGCCGCCGAGCATCTCGCCGGAAAGATAAAGATGTCGCAGAAACGCGCGTGAATGCCGGTGACAGACTGAACATCCGCAGTCCTGATCAAGCGGCCTTTGGTCTGTGGCGTATTGAGCGTTCTTGATGTTCAGCTTTCCATGTGCGGTGAAAGCCTGGCCATTACGACCGTTGCGTGTGGGAAGAACGCAATCGAACATGTCGACGCCCCGCGCGACGGCCTCGATCAGGTCTTCGGGCGTGCCGACTCCCATCAAATAACGCGGCTGGTCCACCGGCATTCGCGGCGCGACATCTTCAATTACATCCAGCATCACGCTTTTCTCTTCGCCAACGCTAAGACCGCCGATCGCATAACCGTCAAACCCAATTTCAATCGTGCGCTCCAAACTCTCGCGCCGGAGATCAAGATGCGACGCGCCCTGAATAATACCGAACAGCGCCTGGCCCACTGGATACGCGGGCGTCCCGCCCGCTCGCCGGTCGGTTCTGCCTTTCCCGGCGGCCAACCGGTCGCAACCGCTCGCGGTCCTGTCACTCTGCCACCTCTCAAACGCTTCCTTCGATCGCTTAGCCCAACGCAGCGTTAGCTCCATGCCGCGTCGCGCCTCTTCATTTGTAGCTTTTCCTGGCGCGCATTCATCAAAAGCCATCGCGATCTCGGCGTCCAACGCGGCTTGGACTTCCATCGAAATCTCCGGCGACAAAAAACAAAGCGCGCCATCGATATGCGACCGAAATTCCGTTCCCTCTTCGGTGATCTTGCGCAGCGCTCCGAGACTCCAAATCTGAAACCCGCCGGAATCTGTAAGCATCGCACGCTTCCAGCCGATGAACTTGTGCAGGCCCCCGCACACCTCGATCGTTTCAATTCCCGGCCGCAACCAAAGGTGATATGTGTTCCCGAGAATGATCCGCGCGTCGAGTTCAGTTGACTCCAACTCTTCAAATCGAATTCCCTTCACCGTACCGGCCGTGCCCACCGGCATGAATATCGGCGTTTCAATCACACCGCGACGCGTCGTGAGCAAGCCCGCGCGCGCTTCGCCTTCGTTTGAAATCGATGGCGTTATTCATCTGTCCATTAAAACGAACTATCCCGCCCAATAGGTGTTAGAGTACCGACTTTAGTCGGGTAGTTTCTTGTCGAATGAAAACCCGACTAAAGTCGGTACTCTAACGCTCGCTTCTCAAGACTTGCGAAAAACTCTTGCTCTAGCACTTCATTTCCTGCCTTTCGATTTATGCCGCTCAATAATCCTGATCGGCGTCGCAAAGAAACCAAATTCATCACGCAGGCGATTTTCCAGATGACGCAGAAAAGAAAAATGCAAACCAGCTTTACCGCCGGCCGTGAAAACGACAAAGGTAGGCGGACGCACGCTGATTTGCGTGATGTACTGAACATGCAAGCGCGAACCTTTGTAAGTCTTGGCCGCGGTAATACCCGCTCGCTGTCTAATTTCTCTTTCAAAGAATTCATTCAAACGAGACGTTGGAACAC
>QHXE01000133.1 GCA_003222835.1 Acidobacteriota bacterium
CCATTCTTCTCTGTGTCCTCCGTGGTAATATTTAGGCAGCTAACACACTTCGCAATTCCCGCAAAGCCGTTTCGATGTCAGCGCGCGCAACATCGCAGTGCGTGACCATGCGGATGGATGAGCCGAAACCAGAGGCTAAAATACCGCGTTCGCGTAGTTGTGCGCAGATCGCATCGGCGGTTTGTCCGGTTTCGGCAACATCGAAAATGACGATGTTGGTAATTACTTTCTCAGGATCGATTTTCACGCCGGGGAGTTCGGCGACGCCTTCGGCCAGTCGTTTTGCGTTCGCATGATCTTCCGGCAATTGCTTTGGTGATTCCTCCAGAGCCACCAGGCCCGCAGCGGCGAGCACGCCGGCCTGACGCATGCCGCCGCCGAGCATCTTGCGCACGACGCGAGCTTCGTCTATGAACTCGCGCGTTCCCAACAGCATCGATCCTACCGGCGCGCCCAAACCTTTCGACAAACAAAACATTATTGAGTCAGCCGGGCGCGCGAGATCGGCGACGGTTTCGCCCAGTGCCGTCGCGGCGTTGAAAAGTCGCGCGCCGTCGAGATGCACGGGGAGATTTTTTTCATGGGCGCGCGCGCAAACGTCTTCTGTGCGCTCGCGCGTCAGCACCGAACCGCCGGCAAGGTTGTGCGAATTCTCAAGCGCGATCAAACCGGTCGGCGCGACGTAATAGGCGGAGTTGGAATGCAGCGCGCTCGCAATTTCGTCCCAAGTCAGAATCCCGCTGCTGTCGTTGCTCTTCACCGGCCGCGCCAGCACGCCGGAGAATGCGGACATCGTCGCCATTTCAAAGTTGAAGATGTGGCCGCGCTCTTCAATGATAACCTCCTGGCCGGGTCGCGTGTGCAGTTTGACTGCCGTCTGATTTCCCATCGAACCGGTCGGCACAAAAAGCGCTGCTTCCTTCTCAAAGATTTCAGCCGCGCGCTCCTGCAAACGATTGACCGTAGGATCTTCGCCGTAAACGTCGTCACCGACTTCGGCTTCGGCCATTGCTCGCCGCATCGCGGGCGTTGGTTTAGTGACAGTGTCGCTGCGTAGGTCGATCATCTTCTGTAGCATAGACTTCAGTCTGTGATTGTTGGCGAATCAGAACCACGTGCGAAAACGATCTCAGATATTACCACTCGACGCAAAGAGGAAGTTATCATCATTGTTATCGACTGTCATTCACAACTGGTTTCAACCGGGTGGGTAAGGACCCCCCAAGCGTTGTCTAACCGTTTCAACAGTTTTCGCAGGTGGCCAAAAGGTGTTGAAACGGCTGGAGAATCTTTATCGCTAACAGCGTGTCCACCCGGTTGAAACCAGGTGAGAATGAAAAAGTGTAGCCACTATTTTTGACGCGGTAGAGATGCGAAGATATGGCTAATCAAGGTGGTCGGAATCATCTACCGACGGCGACAAAAAGACTCTCTTCTTGCTGCTCGTCCTGGTCGCGCAGATTCTGTGCTTTCTGCGGAATGCTCGAATCGACAGAATCGGAACGACTCACTTCGACTTTGTTCGGATGCTGATCCGATAGAAAGATGCAGCGGCCTTCGAAGACCGCGCCAGGTTGAATTGAAATAGCGGGAGTCTTGATATTTCCGATTACCTTCGAGCTATTGCCAAGCTCGACGCGCTCCAGCGCGTGAATCTCGCCGGTTACCTGGCCTTCAATGACCGCGACCGCGACGCTTATGTCGGCCTCAGCTTTCCCGGTCTCAGCTATTATGAGAGTGCCGGTCGCGGATCGAATTCGCCCGGCAACAAAACAATCAATGCGCAGGGTTCCTTCGAATCTGAATTCATCAAGGAACGACGGCTTCTCAGCAGCTCGAGACGTGTGCTGAATGGCTGAGGTTTGGTTTAGGTCAGGCGCCGGTTCGAGTTCTTTGAGCCAGGCATCGAAGTACGCGGATGTGTCGGACGGAATATCGACGGACCTGAAAAGATTGGATGACCTTGGCCCAGAAGACTCTTCGACCGCAAGACTCGAATATTGTCTTTCGGAACTGTCCATTTTCAACCGCCCTCGCACGCTTTACTAATTACTTGTCCCCGTGCTCGTTTTTCCACACGCAGCAGTCGCCGTGAAAGAAAGCGCCGGGCTTCACTGCCAGCGAATTCGTCGAGATATTTCCCATGATGACTGCACCCGGACTTAGTTCGACCCGTTCGTGGCCAATAACGTTACCATTGACCCTGCCGCTAATCACAACGACGCCGACTTCGATTTCGGCATCCACACGGGCCTCAGTCGCCACGATCAGCGTGCCCTTCTCCGAAAGAATCCTGCCCGCTACGTAACCGTTAACGCGCAGCAGGTCCTTGAAGCGAATCTCGCCGTTGAGTTCCGGTTCGCATTCGCCGCCGCCATTTCTCGGTCGCTGCCTGATCGTGAATCCGCCTCCGTTCGCGCTTAGTTGTCCGGAGATTACTCCATCGACGGGCAGCCAACCGCGGAACGTTGCTTCGCCGATAATCGCCGGGGCCCTGGCTTGAAAACTAGAAACGTTTCCGCGGCGCGAATTTGGTTGCGAAGGAACCGCGACCGGCCACAACTTTGGCGACTCAGGCCTCGTTACATCGTGCGGCAGCGCAGAGGGAACCGCGTCTGCTTCGAGCTTGGACCGGACAATCCTGGTTTGAATCTGATGTCGGGTCGTAACTGTTGGCTCGCTCTTGAGAGCTACCTTTGCTGGGGGCATCGATCTTCTCCACAGAAACCCTGACTACAGTTTCCGAAATTGAGTCCGAATATGTTCGGTGGGAAGAACTAACGATAACGACTGTCCGAGGGAACGAGCCGTGAATCGAACAAACCAGTTTTTGAGCGCGCGCACAGTATCACAAGCGGCTTGACCATTCAAGGAGATTTTTCAGAGAGCGGTGTGTAAAGAACTTGTTGACTCCCTCTCCCTCAGGGGCCTCGCGACGAAACCCAAAATACTTCTTTGTCCTTTTTTATCGGAGCAGACAGGAAAAAGCGTGGAGGAGAGCTTTCTTTTCTTGTTACTCAGCTACACCCTCACACGCCTCCCAGAGGGAGAGGGCGTTTACCTTGAACGCTGAGCATTTTCACTTTGAATTTTGGATACTCAGCGCCAGCGCGTCGTCCATGGCGCAGATGCTCGCTCGCTTCGCCGGAGAAGGCAGCTTGACGTTCGTGAGATCAACTGAAGAATTGCCGATGAGCGTTGCATTCCCAAGTCTGACCCAACCTCTGCCAAAGTCCAAATAGATCGGCACCAGCATCTTGAAGGTCCCGGATACCCCGGATTGCGTGACCTTGCCAGTGAGCGTCGTGCCATCCGAACCGAGCTGGTATTCGAAGCGGTAGCTGGGAATTTCCGTTCCGTAGACATACTCATTGAAGAACCAATCCATCTTCCCGTTGTCATCCAGATCCATTTGCTTCGTCATATGTTTTTCAACAGTGCGCTTCAAATCCTCAGTCGATACATCCTGGTTGTAATGAGATTTAATGAAATCCTGCATCATCGCCATGAAACGTTGGTCGCCGCCGTTGCGCGAATCGAACATCATCCGCCGCAGCATGTGCAGAATGTAAGCGCCTTTGGGATATACGAGGAACTGGTAGGCGGCGTAAGTCTTGCCGCTGCTCAGGCGGAAACCCTGCGTGACCGGACCAACGGTGTACGGCTTCAGATCGTGCGTCTGAGGTCTTGACTGGGTGATGCGGTCGCGCTGTTCGTTCCAGAATTCCAGATACTTCTTTTCGTCGTGCATGGCGATTTGGATAAAAAGCGACGCGGAAAACTCAGCAAAGCCCTCGCTCATCCACTGGTCGTGATAGGATTTCCAACCCACCATGTGGCCCCACCACTGATGCGCGATCTCGTGCGGCGCGACATAACGAAAGAAGTTGTTCGTGGCAAAACGAACGTTACCGCCCGTCGCCATGTAACGTTGTGTCGAATCCATGAAAGCGGTATACGGCATGTAAACGAGTGTGGGCCAAGCCTGTCCGAAGTTGCCCGCCGGCTGCTGCGTTAAGGCCAGCCTATTAAAGGGAAGCTTGCCAAAATACGCATTGTAGATGCGAGTGGAGTTTTGCGCGTCGGCCAGAATCGGACCGGACATTCCCAGGGTGTTCATTGAGCCTACTTCCTCAGCGTTGCGCATCGCCGGCACGGCCTCTTCATTTCCGTAATACTCAATCGTGTAACCAGTATCCGAATCGACCACTTCCTTTTTCTTAAAAACTCCGTAATTAAATCCCGCGACGGCGAGTTGCGTGTCGCCGCTCGACCACTTGGACACCCGCAGGTCGCCATCATCAGTTTCCGGCGCGACTGCGGCGCCGGTGCCGATCAATGTCTTTCCTTTAGGATAGCGGAACGTCACATCGAAGGTTGCGCGATCGCCAAAAGCTGTTCCTTCGTTGTTTGGATACCAGGTGAGACGCGCTCCGGGATTCACGAAGTAATTGCCACCACCGACATCGATAAGAGCGTCACCTCCTGAGTATTCGAGGTTCAGCTTGTAGGTCTTGCCGCCTTCGAGCGGCTTGGGCCAAATGACGCCAAAGTCGGCATCCTCATCTTTGTTCTGCTGCACGAATGCCAGATCGTGGCCCTGCTCGTCGCGCACGCGCGAAACTCGCAGCGAACTAAACAGGCGGAAAGGGAGCACCCGCGCGCCGTCATCAAGCACTCGGAAAGCAACCGTATCGTTGGCCACTAATTTCGCTCCGCGGATGGCGGCGTCAATTTCGTGACGCGTAATGTCATAGATTCGATGATCTTCATCACTGGAAGCTGTGCCTTTGGCGTACTCGTCGGCGCGATGGAAAGCCGTCCAAAGTCCGCGATCGGTGTCGCCGTAACTCGATAGCAGAACTTCTTCCGGCGAAACTGCGGGAATTCCCAGCGCGTCGTATTGGAAAATGAGTTTGCTGTATCGCCTGCCATTTACAAAAGCCGTAAAAAATCCCGGGCGATTCGGATTGTAGAGATCGACGAGCGTGCGCAGCTCGACGTTGCGGCGCAATGTCTTTCGCAAAAGCGATTGGTTTTCACGATACGCATCCCGCGCGCTCTCGGCCCGTGGTCCATCCGTGCTCATCTTTGCCTGAGCAGAGGATTTGATCTCTTCGAAGGTTTTGTCGCTGAAGCGAAGCACGAGTCTGTCGAACGACTCTTTGATCGAGGGCTGATTTATAAATAGCGCCAGGTTGTGCTTTTCCACTTCGGTGGGCGGAGTTAGCGCCAGCTCACCTTCACCGATGAAGACTGCGCCGATAGTCCGATTTTCGACCATGGGAGCAAAATAGATCTCGCCGCTCGTCAAGGTGAACGTCGCCGCATCCCGTTTGAGCACTAGATTGTTGACGGTGGCATAGGGGCCGGCGAAATCCTGCGGGCTCTTTCCCATCTGGCGAAGTTGTTGATAGACGGGATCCGAGTTTGGCTTTTCGCCGGTGGGACTTACCGTAACCGCCGCTTCAATCGGCGCAATTTCGAGCTTAACGTCGACCGTGGCGACGGCGCCTTCTTCTACTTTCACATCCGCGCGCTGCGCTTCGCTGAATCCCTGCGCCGAGACCGTCACGGTGTATGTTCCCGCGGGCACACCTTCGATCTTGAAGTGACCTTGCTGGTCGGTCACCGCCGTGAACGTTTGGTTCGTTTCCGTTTCGGATACCGTAATTGCCGCGCCGACTACGACGGCTCCTTTCGGATCGGTGACCCTGCCTTCGATGCGGCCGCCCGCCCCACGTACGATTACCAGCGGCAGCGCGAGGAAAATTAAAGAGAGAGCCAAGACAAGATTTCTGAGTCTTTTTTGCTTCATGTAATACCTCGGAAGTTAGATCAGGAAACGCGAGGACTTGCCAAGCCCGAAAGTTCAACTGACAGGGCATTGTAGCCCAAACCGCTAGTTTGCGCGCAAGCTGGCAGCTTGCGCTACAATGTCCGAGCAATGTTCGCCGAGAAGATAAAAACAAGACTGCTCCGTCGCATGGGCGAGGCAATCGCAGACTTTCGCATGATCGAAGACGGCGATCGGGTGATGGTCTGTCTTTCGGGCGGCAAGGACAGCCATACGCTGCTCGATTTGCTGCTCGACGTGCAGCAGCGGGCGCCGGTGAACTTCGATCTGCTGGCCGTAAATCTCGATCAAAAACAGCCCGGCTTTCCCGCAGACGTGTTGCCGAGATATTTGACTGAGCGCGGTGTGCCGTTTCGGATTGTCGAGCGGGACACTTACTCAATCGTGAAGCGTCTGGTGCCCGAAGGCAAGACTTTCTGCGCGGTCTGCTCGCGTCTGCGGCGCGGCATTCTTTACAACATTGCGGTCGAAGAACGCTGTTCCAAGATTGCTCTTGGTCATCATGCCGACGATATCATCACGACGTTCCTGCTGAATCTATTCTACGTTGGCACTTTGAAGGCGATGCCGCCGGTGCTGCGTTCGGACGATGGACGTAATACCGTCATTCGCCCGCTGGCTTATTGTCGCGAAAGCGACCTCGCTGAATTCGCTGCGCAGGCGAGATTCCCGATCATTCCCTGCGATCTGTGCGGCTCGCAGCCAAACCTGAAACGCGCGCGCATCAAGAAATTGATAGCAGAGCTTGAAAAAGAGATCCCTCACGTTCGGGCGTCGATGCTGACCGCGCTCGGCCACGCCGTGCCTACGCACTTGCTCGATCCGAACCTGTTCGATTTCAAGAAACTGTCAGCAGGTATCGGCGATCTAAAAGCCGAACTTGATCAGGCGTTGGGCCATACGGACAGCGAACCGGCGTTGGTGGCGATCGCATAGACGAATTAGCCACGAAAAGGCACAAGATGCACAAAAGGATTTGAAGCCTTGGTCGACATTTTTGAGCCTTTTGTGCGTCTTTGTGGCCTCATCGCTTTTCTTTGTGGTTAAATCCCCATCATGGCGGCGAGCAAGAAGCAGTGCGAGCTTGACCTCAGTGAATTTCCCAGCGGCAGCGTCACTGAATTCACAACGCTAGTTTGTCTCGCCTGCATCTTCGATATCTTCACCAAACAACTCGGCCTCGCGGCGCGCACGGCGTTTTCCGAAATCAAGCGCCACACGCCAACGATTGAAGAGTTGACCAGCCGCAGCGCGATGCGGCCTTACTTTGACAGCGACGAGAGGAATCCGCACTGCCCGTATTGCGGCTCTGCGAAACGCTGGCTCGCGCGCTTTGATACCTATTGCGTAGAAGGCGGGAAGCCTACGGACCCTGCGCGCCGCGCGCTGGTGAAGAAATTGCCAAAGGCCGGCGAACAGTTCGTAGTACTCGAAAAGAAATCCGATTCGCGCGCTGTGTTCTTTGAATGGTTGGACACACTGGGCCGCAGTCTCGATCTCGAAGACGAAAGCTGGCTCGTCGAAGCCACGCGGATGTATCTGGAACGCCACGAGCCGAAAACAAATTGGGATGAAGTCTGGCGCCGAATCTCTACAGCGAAGCGCTGCTAATTCAATACCTCGTCAGCCGCTCGCACGCTCACGGCGGACTGACCACCGACGGCCGTTTGACGCTGATGGATCTAATCCGCCGTCTGCGTTATTACGGATACCTCGATCGTATCGGAATCACCGAACGTGAACCCGGCGAAGTCTTCGAGAAGTTGATCGATCACCTGGCCTCGCGTGTCAGTACCGCGAGCGGTAGCGACCGGCCACGTGTCAGTACCGCGAGCGGTAGCGACCGGCCCGCAACGAAACAGAAAGCAAAGAAATCGTCGAAGCCCCGCAAAGCAAAAACCCTAGCGCCCGAGCTCGAAGAGATCATCAGCGAACCCGTGAAGCTTCACTACATCATTGACCGCC
>QHXE01001006.1 GCA_003222835.1 Acidobacteriota bacterium
TCGACGGCGATAAGTGCGTTGGCCGGCGCGATTTTTTTGCGGCGCAAACATTGGAAATTCTGTTTCCCAGTAACGTAGGACGTGCGCCTGAACTCCGAGGAGATCGCACACTTCGCCAATCTTAAAGAAAAGCTTTTCAGGTATGATGACGTTGGATGGGGTCACGTTAAATGTTATGGTCGCCGGGCCGACCTTTTAGCGCTTGCGCCAACTGCCCGCGAATGTTACCCGCCTGGAGATTTCGCTGTCAACAGTTACATTTAAGGCTCCAGAGTTCAGTCGCCAGATTAAACGTGAATTCTTCAGTCGCCAGATTAAACGTGAATTCTAAGGTCAGGCGGTGAACTTCCTTCGACCACTTTCACACTTCTCTGATAGACGCCGTTATGCTCGCAGGCTATAATCGCCCGTTCAAAAACTCTCTTCCAGTTCGGAGGTCCAACGCAAAAAGTGCCTGCCGCTGCTTCCCTGTTTGGTCTTGCTACCAGGCTCGACGGGGTAGGGTTTTCCGATATTGTGCTGATTCGCAACCGGATTATGGAGCTGCGGGCAGAATAAGACACGCTATGCGCCATCCTCTGGAATTCCGGAGTTGCGTCGTGCGATTGCCCAAAAATTACGCGAGCGCAATTCTATTCCGGCCAGCGAAGAAAATGTGATCATAGTTCACGGCGGTATGCAGGGTTTATTCGGCTCTTTCCAATCGGTCGTGAACCCAGGTGATGAAGTTCTAATTTTCTCGCCCTACTGGACTCCGATCAAAGATTTGGTCGGTCATTGTCAGGGCCGCTTAGTGCTTGTGTCCACTGATGAAGCTCGCGCCAACGGTTTTCGAGAAACTTTGACGCGCTACGCAAGCGAACGGACCCGAGCGATCTACTTCAATACGCCGATGAATCCCTCGGGAGTTGTGTTCACTCGATTCGAGACCGAGCAAGTCGCGCAGTTCACAATCGATCGGGACTTAATCGTGATTGCCGACGAAGCCTATGAAGACATTGTCTACGAAGGAGAGCATGTTTCGATTGGTTCGCTCGACGGCATGTTCGAGCGCACGATTACTTCGTTCACATTCTCAAAGTCGTACGCGATGACCGGCTGGCGCATTGGTTATGCCGTAGCCGCCGAGCCGTGGATGACCGGTCTACGGAAGACGACTCTGTATTCGTCGAATGGGGTCTCGACGCCGACCCAATGGGCCGCCTTGGCCGCGTTTACAACTGAGTCAGATTTTTTGGAAACATCACGCGCCGCTTATCTCGAGCGGCGCGACTTGCTCTTAGCAGGCCTTAATGAACTCGGGCTAAGCTGCGCGCCACCAGCGGGCGCCTTCTACGCTTTTCCGGATATTTCTACGATCGGCAGCGACAGTCGCCGGGCATCGGAGCTATTGCTTGATCGCGCGCAAGTCGCCACGGTGCCCGGGGTAGTCTTTGGTCCACACGGCGAAGGACACGTACGTTTCTCCTTTTCAACTTCGATTGAGGCGATCGAGGCCGGTTTGGAATCGATGCGTCGCAATCTGTAAAGGCGCCGCTATTTGAGAAAGACAGCCGCGTAGTGGCGAAATGTTTATAGCCGCACGCACGTCCCATGTTGTTTTTCCGAATTGAGCGAAATGCCACGCATTTCGCTCAATTCGGAAGAGCGTTGAAATCGAAGCGCACTCCTCGTCTATAAACATTTCGTGCCTCCGGCACTTCGTTCTTTTGTTTGGACCGCGGCAATGAACGAATTCGACTTCATCAAGCGTCTTCGTGAAAAAGCGCAATCGCGTAGACATTCGCCTCGCGTAATCAACGGAATCGGCGATGATGCCTCGGTCATTAATCAAAGAGCAAATCGGGATCTGATCGTCACCACGGACCTCCTGGTCGAAGGCGTCGATTTCTACCTAGAGGCGATCTCGGCGCGGATGCTCGGCCACAAAGCTCTCGCAGTTTCTCTCTCAGACATCGCGGCGATGGGCGCGCGTCCTTTGTGGTCGCTTTTATCGATCGGCATGCCGGCTGAAACATGGAGAAACAA
>QHXE01001007.1 GCA_003222835.1 Acidobacteriota bacterium
CTCGTCGGAAATGTTGCCGCTGGTCATGACAAGTGGCCGATCAATCTGCCGTGTGATCAATAAATGCAGGGGCGTATACGGCAGCATAAAGCCCACAGTATTCAGACCCGGTGCGATGCCTTCCGGCAACTTCTCGAGCCCGTCAGCTGAGAGCAAAACGATGGGGGCTTCGGGACTCCGTAACAAGTCCGCCTCGGCTGAAGTCAAGTTGCAGTACCGGCGAATCGTGTCAAGGTCACTGGCCATTAACGCAAACGGTTTGCCGTACCGATGCTTGCGCCGGCGCAACCGCTGGACGGCTTCTGGATTGGTGGCATCACAAGCCAAATGAAAGCCGCCCAGCCCCCGAATGGCTACCACCGCGCCGCTCTCTAGCAGCTCGATAGCGGAATCCAGGGGCGCGGTCGCCCTGGGATGAGCTGACGTCGCGCTCGTGTCCATCCGTTCCAGCCAGATCGATGGCCCGCAGGTCGGGCAGGCGATCGGTTGCGCGTGAAAGCGGCGGTCGGCCGGCTGCAGATATTCGCTGGTACACGACGCGCACATGGGAAAGTCCGCCATCGTAGTGTTGATACGATCATAGGGAACCTCTTTCACGATGGAAAAGCGGGGTCCACAGTGTGTGCAGTTCGCGAAGGGATAACCATACCGCCGTTCCTGCGGATCCAGCACTTCCGCCCAGCAGGCCGCGCAAATCGCAGCATCGGGAGTGACGCGCGTGCAGTTCTCGCCACGTACACTTTCGGCAATGCGGAAGTCCTCAAAGTCCAGCAGGGTCAAGACCTGCGTCTCCACATCCTCGATCTGCGACAGCGGGGGTGCCTCGCTGTGCAATCGGGTAAGAAACTGCGAGATGGCGCCAGAATTTCCGGTGGTTCGGATTAACACTCCAAAGCCGTCATTAAGAACTTCGCCAACCAGTCCCTCATCGCAGGCTAAGCGCCATACGGTTGGCCGAAAACCAACGCCCTGAACTGTCCCTCGGACACGGATTTCGACGGTTTGCCGAATCTCCATTTACCTATACCTTGCCACCTACTGGTCTTCTGAACTGTCTTGCCTATGACCGTCCCATTCACGCTGCTTGAGCCCCAAGGGCATCGATAGTGGCTTTAAGGCGACGTCCCAATCGGACTCGGGTCTCCTTAAGATTCTCCAACAGAGGCACAACCACACGAACCACTTGCAGCGGCGATTCTGGCGGCGTAAACACAACACGGTAGATTGGTTCTTTCAATACACGGCGCAATCGCTCGATAACCGCATCAAGTTTCTGCTGCAAGGTGCCTGCAACGGCGAGGTCGGGAATGTCGGTCAGCAACGTTTGCTGCCGCGGATCGCTCACGCCGAGCATGTGTTGCCGCACGAGTTTCGCTTCCCGCTGTTGAGCATCCGATGCGAAGCCTGCCGCGCGCGACGTTGGTACCCTCCGCCCGCCGTGTATGAAAGCCACGCGGCTTTGCGCTGCCTCGGTAACAGCCCGCACCAGCGCCCTGTCACGGTCTAGATCGCATGCCCAACCCCCGTTGAATGTCTTGCGGCTGGGATTGTTCAAATCGAACACGAAAGCGGCCAAGAAAGGCATTCCGTAGTCGTTAGGAATAGTGCGAACTTTTAGCTGCAGGCCGTTCCGCTCAGCGCGCTCGACGATTTCGCGCACGTCGTCCGGCAGACTCGCCGCCTCGACTAACTTTGACCCGCAGCGAACTAATTCGAACGACCAGATGTCGCGCTCAATCAACTCCAACAGAGCCTGAATACTTGCCTCAAGCAGCGAGTTGCCCGATGCCAGGCCATTGGTCGACGAGCCGAAGAGCGACTGCCCAACGTCCGGCGCCGGGTAATAGATGAGTTCTGCGGGAATGGCACACTCGTCTCCGCTCTCCAGGTTCCGAACCGAGGCAAGCAACAACGAACCATCGAGGTCTACCTCGCGC
>QHXE01001008.1 GCA_003222835.1 Acidobacteriota bacterium
GTCAGATTGAGGCTGACGCAAAAGCCGGCCGGCTCGATCATCTCTGGCATCAGGCTTTGGAAGACATCGAAGCAGGAAGGACAAGACCGCTCGATGAAATCCTCAACGACGCCTAGCTTCTGGCGTTCATACCGTTCACTCCCCGCCGAAATACAGGCCGAAGCCACAAAGGCCTATCGCCTCTGGAAAGAAAATCCACGACATCCATCGCTTCGCTTTGAACGCAAGGGTGAGTATTGGTCGGTGCGAATTACACGTGGATGGCGGGCCTTGGGGCGTTTCCACGAGGGCACACTTCACTGGTTCTGGATTGGCCCACACGATGAGTACGAAAGGATTTTGGGACGATGAAGCTTCCTCTGTGGCTTGTGACATTGGTGGGGTTCTGCGGTGTCCTCGGTTGGGGTTCCGCGGCATTTAGTCAAAAGCCTTCGCTTCCGAATGATACTGGCTTGCTTGAACCAGTGACAGTCAAAACTGATCTCTATCCCCTTGATGCCGACGCGAAAAAAGAGATCGACGCAGCGCTGAAGGTAGCCGGGGCTAATCACAAGCACGTGCTGCTGGTCTTCGGCGCCAACTGGTGTTACGACTGTCACGTGCTCGACCGCGCGTTGCACGAAGGTGAAGCGGGCCAAATTGTGAAAGAGAGGTTTGTCCTGGTGCATGTGGATATTGGCGAAGGCGGCAAGAACCTTGACCTGGCGAAGAAGTACAAGACTCCCTTGGATAAAGGCGTGCCGGCGGTTGCAATCTTGCGCGATGATGGAGAATTACTTTACAGCAGTGGCGATGGCGAGTTTGAGTCGGCGAGAACGATGATGAAAAAAGACTTGAAGGCGTTCTTGCAGCGTTGGAAGGGAAATTAGTCGCGATCCGTTCGAGTCGTCGGTATACTGGGCCAGGACCAATCTAATCTAAACGTCACCCTTGCTTCACGCCGCGTTCGCTATTATTCTCCACCTCATTGAAAGTGCAGCCTTGCGCGAATGAGTCGGCAACCAGCTCAGTTCGCAGTACGCATGGTTCAAGAGAACCAACGCTCAAGGCGGTGACGGACGCGGTGCTTCGGTTTTGGAGATGATTAGACGGGCATCCGCGGTGGGGATTATCAAACTAGGCTGTCGATCACGCGTGCATTCTTTGCGTGTAACGATTACCGTGGCTTGTCCAACGATAAGATTGTAGACATTAACGTCCTAAAGATGCTTCTGCTGAGAAATTAGCGAGACGAGCGGCATGATGAGCAAGGTGATACTGGTGAATCCGGCAAACGCTACGGTGGGCTATAGCGTGATCACTCCGCGGTGGCTCTTCGTTATCGCGGGCGCAACGCCGACGAATCTTGTCGGTGATCCGATCATTATCGACGTGCCGGTCACGCCTTTTGAAGCTGAAGCTGTAGTTCCAGGTGATATTGTCGGCATCGGAATCCACTCGGGGAATTGTCGCTCCGCTTATCAAATCATACGGGAGGCAAAGCAGCGCGGAGCGATCGTTATCGCCGGCGGCATTCACCCTACTTTATTCCCGGAAGAGCCTTTGGAAATGGGAGCAGACGCAGTCGTCAAGGGCGGCGCTGATCTGATTTGGAGCAAAGTCGTCGAGGATGCTCTGCGCGGACGATTGCAGCGCGTTTATGATGGCGGGAGAGTGCCGGGAGAGCTAATGGCGAAAGCTCGTTGGGATCTTCTGGATCCAAAGAAATACTTGATAGCCTCGATCCAAACCGTGGCCGGCTGTCCGGAGAATTGTAGTTTTTGTTCAGTTTGGGTGACTGACGGCCGCACACCACGAATGCATCTTAATGAACAAATAATCGAAGAGGCGAACGCGCTACACGCGATGGGATTTCGCTACGTGTTCTTTGCTGATGACAACTTCACGCCGGCTACGCTGACTCGGATCGCGCGGGAGAAGAACAAACAAATCAAAGCACTGCTGGAAGGCGTGCGAGAAGAGCGCCTGAGACTATTTGACGCCTACAATAGATCCGTTCCGAAATCTCTCTACGCTTTTACCCAAATGACTGCCGAAGTGATCGGCGACGACGAATATCTGGATGCCATGTA
>QHXE01000968.1 GCA_003222835.1 Acidobacteriota bacterium
AGAGGTCTATGAGTGGGCGGAAGCGTTTAGGTTCACCGCCGATTATGGCCACCATAAGAGGAAGTCCGAGCATGCCTGCACGAATGAAAGATTCGGGGGTGCCGCCGACACCAACCCATATAGGCAGCGGATCCTGCAGGGGGCGAGGGTAGATTGCTTGGCCGGTCAGAGCCGCGCGGTGTTTGCCGGACCAGTCTACCTTCGTACTTGCCCGGATTTTTAGGAGAAGATCGAGTTTTTCTGCAAAGAGCGAGTCGTAGTCTTCAAGACGCA
>QHXE01000969.1 GCA_003222835.1 Acidobacteriota bacterium
CCAATCTTTTTCAGTATCGTTTCCAGACTTCGCACTTCTTTTGGGCTCGCATCGGCAAACATTTTTCGAATCTCGACAGCGTGTTTGCGAAACACCGGCGCAATCAATTCTTTGCCTTTTGGTGTGAGCGATACGACGCGGACGCGCCGATCTTCAGGGCTCTCGACCCGGCTTACCAGGCCCCTATCCAACAGCCGGTCGACGGCCACACTGATCGATCCAGGCGTAAGGTTCACCTTCGGCCCAATCGTATTCACGGGCAAAGGTCCTTTGTTCAGAAGGGCCTCCAGTATCCGGAAGTCCGTATCGTCGAGTCCCGTCTCCTCAAGTCCCGCATACAGATATTTCGCGGCCGCTTGGAACGCCTTCATCCACACAACCCAACAGTGCACTGGGTCTGCAGAGTTCTTTTTCATAACCACAATTTTGATGCTTCTGTGTAACCAATGTCTACAACAATGTATCTATATAAATAGGCTTGACATCAATAAAACTGTAAAGGAGGAACACATGGCAACGAATTCAGTAGCAATTTCCAGCAGTACGGACACAGGGAGCATGTCCCAGGGCGCGGTGG
>QHXE01000134.1:0-7590 GCA_003222835.1 Acidobacteriota bacterium
CAGCTTTCAATGAAAAAACTGCTCAGTGACAGTAATGGAGATCTGAAACGGATCGCCGGCGAATATGGATACGGACGCACTGATGATCTTCTGGCCGCGATTGGTTACGGCAAGATCGTGCCGCGCAACGTGATTGCGAAATATCTTGGGCCGGAAAAGTTCGAAGCGCTCGACAAGCAGAAAGTCTCTCGATTGCGCACGGGTGTGCGCGCAGTGAAGCGTTTGATCACCGGCGACGACGCAATTGTGGTTCATGGTGTCGAGGATCTGATGGTCAATCGCGCCCGTTGCTGCAATCCGCTGCACGGCGAAGAGATCGTCGGCTATATCACCCGCGGCAAAGGTGTCGCGGTGCATACTACCCGCTGCAAAAACGTGAAGCAGTTGATGATAAATCCCGAGCGCATCGTAACGGTGGAATGGGCCGCGCGGCCCGAGAAGACTGCTTACGCGGTAAAGCTCCTCGCCGTCACCGAAAATCGCACCGGTATGATCGCCGGCATCACTGGAGCAATTTCCGACATGAAGACCGGCATCCGTGACGCCCGCGCCTCAGTCGCGCCCGACGACAAGGGCCGCATCGAAGTCACCGTAGAAGTCTTTGACGTAAAGCACCTCGACAGAGTCATCAGTGCGATTAAGAATGTACCTGGAGTGCTGGATGTCGAGCGGTTGCAAGGCGCGGCGTGAAGGCAGCAGCAGATTGCAGAGAGCAGACAGAAAGAAAGCGTTCTGCTTACTGCCTACTGCTTCCGATTTCCCTCGGTATCGTAAACCTCGATGGTTTCGGAAAACGGCGCGACCTGTTTCCTCACCTCGGCTGCATCACCTACGATGACAATGGCGGCGAGGTCGGGCGTTACGAACTTTTGCGCCACTCGCTGAATCTGCTCGGCGGTGACTGCGTTGACGCGGTCGCGGTAGGTGTGCAGGAAGTCGCGCGGCAGGTCGAGCATCTTGATGCTGACAAGCTGATCGATCAGGCCATCCTGCGTTTCAATACGGATCGGAAAGACGCCGCTAAGATAAGCCTTCGCGTTGATAAGTTCTTCGTCAGACACGCGTTCGTTGCGAACCCGCTCTAGCTCAAAGAAAAACTCGCGCAGGGAAGCCTCGGTCACCGGCGTGCGCACTTCGGCGGAGACTCGAAAAGTACCGGCAAGCCGCCGGGCATCGAGGTTCGAATACGCGCCATAGGTATAGCCCTTTTCTTCACGCAGATTCATGAACAAACGCGACGAGGCGTTAGCGCCAAGAATGGTGTGCATTAGCAGCACGGGAAAATAATCCGGGCTCTGGCGCGTTATTCCCTCGTTGGCGATCACAATATTCGACTGGGCCGAGCCGGGACGATCTACCAAATAAGCTTCGCGCGTTTCGCGTTTTGGCGGTGCGGGAAAATTCGCTGAGGGCAGAGATCCGGGTTTCCAATCGGCGAACAGTTTTTCAACGCGCGCAACGATCGCCTCGTGTTCGAAGTCACCGACGGCGATCAATGCTGCATTATTTGGAATGAAAATCGACTCATGAAATCGCAACAGATCGTCTCGCGTCATCGCATCGAGCATTTCCTCAGTTGGTGACACGCGCGCGTATGGATGCGCGCCGAACATTACCTGGGCTAGCCGCTCGGACGCGAGGAACGTTGGCTGAGCACGCTGTTGGATCAGAAGCTGTTTGGTATTAACGCGCGCCAGATCGATTTCGTTCTGCGGAAACGAAGCGCGCAAGACCACATCGGCCGTCAACTCCAGAACTTCGTCGGCAAAGATGGAAAGCGCCGAGGCTGCTACAGTGGTGAAGTCCGAACTCGAGCCGACACTGAGCGTGGCGCCGAGACGTTCAACTTCTTCGGCGAGTTGCCGGCTGCTCCGCGTTTCAGTGCCTTCGGTAAGCAGACTCGAAAGCATATCGCTCAGGCCCGGCAACTCAGCGGGGTCGTTCGCATCGCCCGAACGAATGGACAAGCGAAAACTGATCAATGGCAGCCGCTTGTCATCGACCAGCACCAGAGTCAGACCATTTGCAAGCGTCGTTTCGAACGGCTCGGGAATGTTAAGCGGCCGCGGCGCGAGTGGCGGAGGCATCTGGCGGCGAAAAGTTTCGGTTTGAATCATTTGCAATGTTCCCTATAGCCTGCTCTCCTCTTTGGGAGAGGGAAACAACCACGTACGTAGTGGTCGAATGTTTATAGCCGGATCAATGAGATTTGGTCCTCGCACTCCTTTAGGAGTGCAATGAGGCCAAGCACTTGAAGCCACGCTGCCATTGAACTCCTAAAGGAGTTCTACGATGCCTCTTGAGGCTTACGATCTATAAACATTGAACTCCTAGCGGAGTTTGCTCGCGCCGTAGATACTCCGGTGTTCAAATCGTCTTACCGACTTCCTGGGCGGCCATTGGCGCTCCGGGAATTGGCTCGCCTTCCGGTACTTGCGGTGGCGGCGCAGTCGGTTGTTTGGGCTCACCGGGTAGTTGGGGCGCGGCTGGCGCGGCCTCTTGTGGCGCCGGAACGATATCGAGCAAGACGCGATTGTCAGTGTCCAGATATCGGGCCAATACATCTCGAATCTGGTCGGCTGTCACTTCAAGATAATTGTGTAGATCGGTATTGAATAATTCGGGATCGCCGTCATAAAGGGCGAACTCCGCGAGCTGTTCGGCGCGAAATAGTGACGCCTGACGGCTGCGCACCGCGCCATTGAAAAGATTGTTGCGCAACTTTTCCATCTCTTCGTCGCTCGGTCCGGTCGAGGCCAACTCCTTGACTTCGCGCAACATGGTTTCCCGAATCTGTGCGCCATCGCGATCGGGCTTGGGAATCACTACGATGAACAATCCCGATGGGCCGCGGCGCTCATCAATTCCACCTTGAATCTGCACCACCGACTCTTCGCTTTTTACCAGCTTTTGATAAAGCCGCGCGCTTTCTCCTTCGAACAGCAGATGGCTTGCGAGCGAGAGCGCATAAAAATCCGGCGTGCGGCGTGCGGGAATTTTCCAGCCCAGCGCGAATGCCGGCACCGGCGCCAAAGGATCCAGAAAAGTATCCTCACGCTGGGCTACTTCGACAGGCTCGCTGACGTCAACCGCCGGCGGATTCGATTGGCGAGGAATCGTCGCAAAGTACTTCTCGACCATAGCTTGCGTTTCCGACCTGTCAAAATCGCCGGCAATCGACAGCACGGCATTATTGGGCGCGTAGTAGATTCGAAAAAACTCGCGGATGTCCTCGACGGTGGCAGCATCGAGGTCCTCCATCGAGCCAATCGTCGAATGCGCGTTGGCCGGATTCTTGAAACTCATCTCGAACAGCCGCAGGAAACCATTCACGTACGGTTGATTGTCGTAGCGCAAACGTTTTTCTTCTTTGACGGCTTCGCGCTGGTTATCGAGATTCTCCTGCGTCACATTCAGCGAACGCATGCGATCGCTTTCCAGCCAGAGGGCCAGCGGTAACTGGCTTGCCGGCAGCGTCTCGAAATAATTTGTGCGCTCGCTTGAAGTAGTGCCATTCATCGTGCCGCCGGCATTGGAGATAAATTGAAAGTGCCCGGCTTTAGGCACGTTCTCCGAGCCCTGGAACATCATGTGTTCGAAGAGATGCGCGAACCCGGTGCGCCCCTCGCGTTCGTTGCGCGAGCCTACATCGTAATAGACAGCCACGGAAACGACTGGCACTGAGTGGTCTTCGTTCAAAACGACGCGCAAGCCGTTATCGAGGGCGAATTGTTCGATGGGTGTGTGTGGAACCTGAAAAGTTTTCTGCACGTGCCGGCTCGATCTAAACCGCTTGGATGTTATGAAAGCTTACTCTGAGAGTTTACCGCGTGGGAAGGTGAAATAACAAAGACATGTTCAGCGTCGGAATCGCCGCTTTCGTTCTCATTTGACATTTGTCATTTACTGATGCGATACCGCAACAGCAATCGAAAGCTAATAGATTCGCGCTGGCAACCAGACAATCTATCTCACTGCTAAGTGGCAAATGAAAAATGATCAGTTACACAGCTTCCTTCTTCTCGCCGACCAAGCCGCGCAATTCGGCGCGCAAACGTTCGATCTCGGCGAGTTTCTGTTCGACGCGTTCGAACAGCGGCCCCTGTACCTTGATCCCTTCGTCGATCAGAAACGCGGCGGCTTCGGCGCGAGTGCCGAAGACGCCGGCCTGGACCAATTGGCCGAGCTTCTTCTGCGCGTCCTGCGAAACTTTCACGGCCAGCATGTAATCGTCTTTGGCGGAGATAGCGCGCTCTATGGTGCGGCTGATGTCGCGCCCGATTGCCGAAAGTTGTTCGGGAATACGCGCTGCCATATCTCGCACTGAAGAAGTCGCTCTGGAACGCTCCTCCGTCTCTTCGGATTCGCCCTCATGCACGATTATTTCATCGTTTGGTTCGGGTCCTGTTGGTTGCGATTGAATAGGTGTGCTCATCGAATAGACTCCTTAGTTTCAGGCTAAGCAAAACTCTAGTACGATCATTTGGGGTTTCGAGTTCATTCTAAGAAGCCCTGTGAATCAGCGTCAAGCGGTGCGCGGATCTGGTCCATGCCGTTTAGACCGCGAACTTGGTGCGCCTTGTGTAATTTAAAGAAGCGCATGTTGAAATCGCAGGGTCGTGCACTTAAACAAATTCATGCCTTTGCAAGCTCGGCACAACATCCTGAGCAACGTGTTGCCCCTACCGGGATCGGGGTTAGACAGTAAGGACAATCCTTTGTCGAAGGATCCTTTTTTCGGATCGTGTTTACAATCTTCACCAACAGGAAGACCACGAAGGCGATGATTATGAAGTTGACGATGTCGTTAATGAACGCACCGTACGCAAAAACTGGAATGCCTTTGGTCTTCGCGTCAGCAAGCGAAAGCGGCTGGCCTTTTGAATGATCGAGTACGAAGAACAAGCTGGAGAAATCGACCTTGCCGAGCAGCAAGCCAAGGGGCGGCATGATGAGTCCTTCCACCAGCGAGGTGACGATCTTGCCAAACGCCGCGCCGATGATTACGGCAATGGCCAAGTCGATGACATTTGCGCGGGCAATGAATTCCCTGAATTCTTTGAGCATCTGTTTTCCCTCCTGTAGAGACTTCAGTCTGTGATTGCGGGGCACATTTCTGTCAGTGACATTGAAAGCGATCACGGACTAAAGGAAGCTTTGAATAGGTTAATCTCCTCAACGTTCCCTCTCCCAAAGAGAGAGCGAGCATCAACAAACTAAGAAGAGTCTACGCCACTAACAACCCTTTGCCGGTTTATAGCCGGCCTTCTCGGCTTCGTCCTTGTCCTTTAAGGTAACTCTGTTTGATACGGCCACGTTTTCCAACGCCGAACAGTCCGAAGGGTAATACAGTTTGGTCGCTTTGTCGCCAATTACTACCAATTCCGCGGCGGTTGCCGCTGCTTCGCGTCGAGCAGCGATAATTTCCTGGGCTGTTTCGTCGGTGATGCGGATGCTCGGTCCACCACCGATCATTGATACAAAGACCGAGAATCCTTCGCAGGATAATTGCCTCCCACCGCGCTTTGCCGCCCACTCTGCAGGCAGGTTCAGCGACTTTTGAATACCCGCCACGAATTCATCGAGGTTCTGCCACTTAAACGTGCTCTCGTAGCCAATCCACAAAGTGACCAGCTTGCCGTCAAGGAAGTCGAGCGAAATGGTACGCACATCGGCAAAGCTTGCTTTGTCAAAGCGCGGATCGAAAAAGGGGCTAATGCTGGTTTTGGAAACGCCAAACTCATCCACGCGGCCAAACTGGATCTGCGGCACGCGCGACTTCACCTGGTCGTAGGTCATTCCCATATGAAAGCCGCGCAACTCCGGAGCGTCAGGTAACCGATCGAGTCTGAGCGAGCAGTTTGACTGTTGAGCTGTTGCAATGGAAACGCTGAACAAACTCGCCAGCAAGAGCCGGAGTATCTGATTATCCTTCGAGATTGGATGGAAGAGCATTCGCGCCTGAAGATTCTCTTGCTGCTATTAGACTCTTGATTAGATCGGCCAACTCGCTCGGCTCGAAAGGCGTCGAGATGTACTCATCGCATCCGGCCTCGATCGCCAGCGAGCGGTATTCGTCAGCGCCATAAGCTGAAACGGCGACAATCGGGGTCTGGCGCAGTGCCTGATATTCCCGTATTCGCTGAGTAGCGTCAAGGCCATTCATCCCGGGCATCATCATATCCATGATGATTAGGTCAGGCAGCTCTCGCTCAGCGGCGGCAATTGCTTCTTCGCCGGTTTCAGCTTCGATCACGCGATAGCCGTGCTTCAACAGCCAGAGTTTCATCATCAGGCGCGTGTCGTCGAAGTCTTCGACGAGCAGGATCGTGCCCGGAGAGTCTCTACGAAAAGCGGCGCTTTGACTTTCCATCGACTGCAACAGGGGGATGGGTAAGGAGTGGTACCCGCGGCAGGGGTCGAACCTGCGACCTTTCGCTCCGGAGGCGAACGCTCTAATCCACTGAGCTACGCGGGCACGGGGCGTCTAAAACGATAGCATAGCGATGTAAGACAGGGCTAGGGGATCGAAAGCAGAAAGCAGAAGCCAGAGGCAGCGAGGATCCTGACTTCCGACCTCTGATCTCTGACCTCTGCTTTATGAATGCTTGATAATCACACCTTCAATAATATTCGCGACATTCTCGCAGCGATCGACGGCGGCTTCCAGTCTTTCGTATACATCCTTCCATTTAATTACCGTTAGCGGATCGCGAGTGTCGTGAAACAGTCCGGCGACTGCGCGCTGGTAAATGTCGTCGCCCTCGTGCTCCAGACGATGAAGCTCAACCAGTCGCGTGGTCACGCCCTTCGGTTTATCAAGGATCGAAACAACTTCGTGCAGTTGCCGAGCCATGCGCTGGATCACGCCGGCCAGTTGCTGCGCCGGTTCGGTGATTTCGTGGATATCGTACATGACCACAGCGCGCGCGGCGCCATCGACCAGGTCGACCACGTCATCGAGCGCCTTGGACATCATGTAGATATCTTCGCGATCGAATGGCGTAATAAAAGATTGATTCAAGCGCGTCGCTACGTTATGAGTCAGATCGTCGCAGGCGTGTTCGATGATCTTGATGCGGTGCGCGTAGTCCTGATAGTCGCCATCACGATGCGAAAGCATCTCGACCAGCGTGTTGGCAGCCTCGTTGATATGCGAGGTCATCTGCGCGAAAAGCGAAAAATATTGTTCTTCGCGTGGTAAAAGCTTTGCGAATAGCATTTCGAACTCCTGCGGTTTTCAAAGAAAATTTTAAACAATCCTGAACTCTTTTGAAAGGCGTGAAGTCTAGCGGACGACGGAACAGATGTCTATAGCAGGTGCTTTGGCCTTTGGGCTTTGGTCTTTGGGCTTTGATTTGGGTCATTCTTACAGGCTCACGAAAACAGTCAAAGACCCAAGAACAAAGTCCTAAGACCAAAGCCGCAACTTGCAAATCGCTGCCTTAGTCGTATATCAAGGTGGCTGCATGGCCGAAACATCTGATTACTCGCAAGTGGTCGAGTTGTTGCGCGCGGAATCCGAAGCAATTGCGAAAGCGGCTTCGCGTTTGCTGGCAGAGGAAGTCGATCGGGTCGTCGCGATCCTTA
>QHXE01000134.1:7596-8192 GCA_003222835.1 Acidobacteriota bacterium
ATGACCAGCAGTGGCACTGCGGCTGTCTATCTGCATCCATCCGACGCCTTGCATGGCGGCCTTGGGATCGTGAACTCGGACGACGTGGTCGTGATGTTGAGCAACAGCGGCGAGACTGATGAGCTGTTGCATCTGCTGCCCTATCTTAAGCGTCGCGACGTTCCGCTGATTGCTATCGTCGGCAATTTAGAGTCGTCGATTGCGCAACGCGCGGATGCGGTGATCGATGCTTCGGTCGATCAGGAAGCATGTCCGCTGAATCTTGCTCCGACAGCCAGCACGACCGTGGCTTTGGCGATTGGCGATGCGCTGGCGATGACCTTGATGCGCGCAAAAGGTTTGACGGAGAATGACTTTGCTTCAAATCATCCGGCCGGCCAACTCGGCAAGCGTCTGACGCTGCGCGTTTCCGATTTGATGCATGGCGGGAAGGAGAACCCTACGATTGGCGCCGATTCGGCTTGGATGGAAATCGTTTCCGCGATCACACATTATGGTCTGGGTGCGGTCAACGTTGTCGATAGCGAAGGCCGCTTGGCCGGTATCATTACGGATGGCGATCTGCGCCGTTCAATGCAACGAGTCAGGCCTGCGGA
>QHXE01000970.1 GCA_003222835.1 Acidobacteriota bacterium
AACATCGAAATGGCGACGACGACAACTTGATGAAACTGGCCCACGAGTTTCATCGGGTCCCAAAGCTCATCCGGTTTCATCTGCGGATAGATGACGACAGCCGCTGAAGTAATCATGACGCCCATCGCCGCGAAAACAGTCATCGTCGTCGGCAAAGCGACCGTTTGCCCAATCACTTGTTCGCGCTGGCTGTGACCAAAGCGTGTGAAGTCGGGCATGTTCAAGCTCAGGGTGGCCCAGAATCCGATCATTCCGGTCAGAGATGGAATGAAGATGACCCAAAACTCACGGACCGTGTGAAACTTGCTTTGCTGTGTCAGCAGATAACCCAGGCCATGGGCTTTCCAGATTGCCCACGCGAGCAAAAGCGACGTCATGATCAGCACGAATGGCGCGGCCCAATTCTCGACTTTGCGAAGAAGATCCATGCCGCGATAAATGATGAAGATGTTCAAGCCCCAGAAAATAAAAAAAGAGAGCCACTGAGTGCCCATGTGATCGAGAAATGGTCCACCCAGCAAATTATTCCAACGCGGAATAATTACTGCAAACAGAGTGTTAAGCGCTTCGCCGCCTATCCAGGCCTGAATTCCAAACCAACCGCACGCGACGATCGCGCGCATTAGTGCCGGGAGGTTCGATCCATAAGTTCCATAGCTTGCGCGCGCAAAGACAGGGAAGGGAATTCCGTACTTCGTGCCGGGATGCGAATTCAGCAGAATAGGGATCAGCACGATACTGTTGCCGAGCAAGATCGTGATCAGTGCCTGCCACCAGTTCATGCCTGCGCTAATCAATCCTGACGACAGCATGTACGTTGGAATGCAGTGCGCCATGCTGATCCAAAGCGCGGCGTAGTTGTAGGTGGTCCAATTCCGATCGGAAACCTTTACGGGCGCGAGGTCGCGATTGAAGAGCGGGCTCGCGCTGATCTGTTCGAATGCGTCGTGCTTCAGTTCGACGCGGCCGTCGGGGTATCGAATTGTTTCGTTATTTTTATGCGCGCTCAAGCGTATCGCTCCGTGAGTGTCAGCGAAACCGATCAATGATCCGAGTCAAACTTCGGCTTGCCGCTCTTGATCTTGGTGTAAGTTCCTTCTGAGGTCACATTCATTCCAAAGCCGCACTCGATGGTTCGGTCCTCAGTGACTTTGATCTTATAGCCCGGAAGAAATTTGAGAGTAATCGTGCAGTTCTGTGTGTCTTGCGGGTGAAAGACCGCAGTGTCATTTTCAATTGTTGCCTCACCCGAAGCCTCTCCGACATTTGCCATTGGGCCGGAGGAAGTTTTGTACTCGTAAGTGAGATCCATCTGAATGCGCAGCTTGTTATGACCGAGCGCAAGAATCTTGATTTCGTTCCGCCGATAACGATAGGTTCCGTTGGCTTTCGCCGCGGTTACAATCCTTGCTCCCTGGGGAACTGCTGAAGTGCAAATGGCGAGCATAAGAAGCATAGATGGAAGCAGCTTCATTTTTGGTTTCTCCTATCTGGCCATCGAATCCTGAATGAACTTTCCCACATCCGTAATAGCCGGTCGAGAAATTTCGGAGCAGCATCGGATCGAGGCTAATATGATGCAACGTATAGTCAACCGCAAAGTAGGGAGTCGCCATATCGTAGTATCCCATCGCCACGAAAATTTTCAGATAAGGATTTCGCGCCAGCGCGTTTCTTAGCGCGATGCTGGTATCGACATATCCATTGTTAGTGCCCCAGTTCCACGGCGAAGTTATCCCACCGCCAAGAATGTAGTATTCGAGGTCGCTCTTGTAACCAAGCTCGCCTCGAACGTAATTGTTGAAGGTTGATGTGTAGGGCGGACGAATGGCAGCTTCGCTCGCGTCAAAGTCGGGACTGTCCGTCGCATAGCTCGCGTCGAAGCCTTTGAACCGCGCATCGAGCCGCCCGATCGAGCGCCTTTCTGATCGCAGGAGTTCTTTGCGAAACAGACTCAGCGAAACGCGCAGATTGGCGTTATCCACAAACTGAGTCGACAATCCCGTGTACCGCGCCAACTTTGCGATCGCGTCCTGACGATCTTGCCCGGTTAATCGATCGCCTTTCGCGAGAGCTAAGGCGTAATCGTTGGCGGCCCACTGCTCTACTTCTGAGACAAGCTGTTGGACTGATTTCGACTGAAGATCTGATGCCAGCTTCTTGTGGTACCAGGCCGTAGCCGCATAGGACGGCAGGTACATGACGTAGGGCAAATCATTTCCGGGCGCAAAGTCGGCCGTCTCGAAATTCATGATCGTCGAAATCAGCACGATACCGTTGAAAGCGATGCCACGCCCGATTAAGTATCCCGATAGCGCCGATGCTCGCGTTGTTCCATAGCTTTCGCCGGCAAGGAATAATGGAGACGTCCAGCGCTCGTATCGCGTGAGATACATGCGAATGAACTCACCAACTGATTCGATGTCGCCGTTCAGCCCGAAAAACTTTGCCGCGAGATCGGGCCTGACGGCACGGCTGTATCCTGTGCCGACCGGATCGATGAAGACCAAATCTGTCTGCGTTAACCAGGTGTATTCGTTATCGACCAGTTGATACGGCGGCTGAGGCATCGTACCGTCAGGATTCATCGGCACGCGCTTTGGGCCAATCGCTCCGAGATGCAGCCAGACAGAAGCCGAACCGGGTCCGCCATTGAACGAAAACGTCAGAGGCCGGCGGCCACGACCGCCTCCTTCGTCCAACGTATAAGCCATAAAGAAAATGCGCGCTTCCGTCTCGCCATCGCGATTCTTAATTGGCATCATGCCGACCGTGGCCGTGTAACGAAGGGTCCTGCCACCGACGCGGACTTCATGTTTCGTAATCACCGGCGGTTCTTCAGGCGGTGGCGAAGGGCGTTCCTGTGGCCCGCGCTGCTGACCTGGTGGCGAGCCTGTGGGCGAGGCCGAGGGCGAAGCCATCGCTTGTGGCGTAGGTGTCGGTGTCTGAGGGGGAAACTGTCTTCGTCCCTGACCGTCCGGTTCCTGCAACGGAGAGAGTAGGGCAAAGAAAAGAATGATCGCTGCCAACATAGGTTACTTAACCTTTCTGAAAGGCTGGTCTCGTAGGCGACTGCAAGGCGGTCATAGTAAGCCAAACCGCGTGAGGCGACAAGTATTTTGTCCGCAACCGCCTGCGGTAGCGGGCGGTTGATCCCCGAGGACTACTGACTCTTGATAAATACAGATCAACCACCCGCTACCGCAGGCGGTTGCGGACAACGGCGGTCACGGCGGCGTCTCAAATTTCGGTTTGCCCGATCTAATCTTGCGAAACGTGCCGGTCGCATAGACGTTATGCCCAAAGCCGCAATCTGCGTCTGAGCCGTCTTGTTTGACCACAATTTTTCCCGGTAGAAAAGTCATCGTGATCTTACAACCCTGAGTGTCAGGTGGGACAAACGTCGCGACATTAGCTTCGATCGTGGCTTCGCCCATGGCGTAGCCCATGTTCGGGCTCTTTGCCAAAGTCA
>QHXE01000135.1 GCA_003222835.1 Acidobacteriota bacterium
GCGGTAGCGCAGATGCATTCGTGTCGAAGCTGAATCCGAATGGGACGGCGCTCGCCTACTCGACATATTTCGGCGGAAGCGGCATCGATGCAGGCACTGCTATCGCTGTTGATTCCAACGGCAGTGCTTACGTGACGGGATTCACTGGCTCAAATGACTTACCCACAGACCAGGCGGTGCAAAGCACTTTCTCCGGCGGTTCCTTCGATGGATTTGTGGCTAAGTTAAGCCAGAATGGGACGGCTCTCAACTATTCTACCTATCTGGGCGGCAACGGTATCGACTCCGTTTTTGGCATAACGGTGGATTCTGGCGGCAATCCCTCTGTGATGGGAGTAACTGACTCGCTAAACTTTCCGATTTCTAACGCATTGCAACCGGCTTTTAACGGGGGCGCGTCCGATCTCTTTATTGCCAGGTTCACACCAACCACGGCACCGACGCCAACACCAACGCCGACACCAACGCCAACACCGACGCCAATGACGGTTCAATTCAGTGCTTCGTCATACCCGTTGGGCGAAGGCGACCAGCACATTGACGTCGCTATCACTCGCGCCGGTGACACCAGCAGCGCTGCGAGCGTGACCTTTAGTACTGGCGATACGGCGGGAGGTTTGAATTGCAACGTAGTCAGTGGCGTGGCTTCTTCGCGCTGTGATTATGAGACCCGAATCGGCACAGTCCGATTCGCCGCCGGAGAAACGGCCAAGACCGTTTCCGTGCTCATCATCGACGACTCTTACCTGGAAGGCCCTGAGTCTTTCACCATCAGTCTCAGCAATCCATCGGGAGCGTCTTTGGGTTCGCCATCGAGCGCGACTGTGAATATCACCGATAACGACCTCGCCAACGGAGTTAATCCCATTGACCAGCCGGGATTCTTTGTGCGCCTGCATTACTATGATTTTCTCAATCGGTTGCCTGACGCTTCGGGTCTTAACTTCTGGACCAATGAGATCAACTCGTGCGGAGCAGACCAGCAATGCGTGGGAATCAAACGCATCAACGTCTCAGCGGCCTACTATCTCTCAATTGAGTTCCAACAGACCGGCTACCTGGTGGAACGCATTTACAAAGCTGCTTACGGTGACGGGATCGGCACATCGACTCTTGGCGGTTCGCATCAGCTTGCGGTGCCCGTGGTTCGGCTGAACGAGTTCCTCTCGGACACGCAGGAAATTGGCGAGGGAGTAGTGGTCAACCAGGGCGACTGGCAGCAACAACTGGAAACCAACAAGCAGAACTTCACGGCTGAGTTTGTGCAACGGGCGAGGTTCACCACCGCCTTTCCAAGCTCGATGACTGCGGCGCAGTTCGTCGATACGCTGAACGCTAATGCGGGCGGCCCACTCTCTCCAGGAGAGCGTAATCAACTGGTGAATGATCTGTCGGCAAATGCCAGGACCCGCGCGCAGGTGTTGCGCGCTGTGGCTGAAGATGCAGATCTGGTCGGCGCCGAATCAAACCGAGCTTTTGTCTTAATGCAATTCTTCGGTTACTTACGGCGCAATCCCAACGATCCTCAGGATTCTAACTATACCGGCTATGACTTCTGGCTGACCAAGTTGAATCAATTCAATGGCAACTTCGTCAATGCTGAGATGGTCAAGGCCTTCCTCACTTCCATCGAGTATAGACAACGCTTTGGACCTTGACGGCGGCGCGTCGGTGTGGCGGGTTATCCGCGGATCGTCTTTAATCTAAGTCCTTACGCGCGAGATGAAATACAAACCTCCGCACGCGAAGATTACGATTGGCGTCCACACCGCGGGTCCGGGCGGCAGTAACGCGTGTTCGCCTAGTTGCTCAAATCCGCCGCTTACCAGCCAGAAGGTCAGACTGACTACGACGGCGGAGCAGAGCGCGATTACCGTGCTTTTGCGTCCGAAAGAGATCGCCAGCGGCATTCCGATCAGAGCCATCACGATCACACTGAATGGGGTCGCGTATTTTCGCTGTAGGGCCACGGCCAGCGCCGCCGTATCTGCGCCACGCGCTTTCAATGTTTTGATGTAAGTTTGGAGTCGATCGGCGCTCAATTGTGATGGGCGATCTACTGTGGGTTTGAAGACCGATGGAGGATCTACGCCGGAGATCTTTAGTTGATCGGCTGACTGACGAGTTACGTGTGCGTCGTCAAGATTGATCCATTGCGCATGGGTAATCTCGAATTCATTTGACGCGAGCCACTTCCCTTCCTCGCCGGTGATCACGCGCTTTAGTTCGACCTGCTGATCGTCAAAATCGTAGATCGACGGCTTCAACAAAACCTGGCGAAGATCGTCGAATTCGTAAGCATAAATTCGCCTGCCGTCGGTGCTGACCAGCCAGCGCTTCTCGGAACCGGTTGCCGCCTGTGCGATGTTGCCTCGAATTCTCGCGCGCAAGCTGTCCTGCCTGACGTTGGCCTGCGGCATCACTCGTTCTTGGATGGCCCACGACGCTGCGGCAATCAACAGTGCAAACGCGAAGCCCGGCAGCATCAAACGATAGACGCTTTGACCGCTGGCCCACCAGGCAACGGCTTCCCTTCTCTTCGCCGTAAGCGCATAGGTGATGAGCATTGCTACCAGCACACTGCCCGGGAACAACTCGACACTGACCAAAGGCAGCAGATAAAAAAGGTATTCGGCGATCAGTTTGGCGCCGGCGTGGGTTGCCGCGATGAAGCGCCATAACTCGAAAACGGTGAAGATGTTGAAGATGGCCACCAAAGCGAGAAAGCCGAAGAGAAAACTCATCGTCATCATCCGCAGCAGGCCTAGGTCCAGCAGAGTCGGAAAACTGACGAGCCACTGACGCGCGCCGAAACTCTTCATCGAACGTCGCCCGATCCGTTCGCGGGCTTTGAAAGTAGGCGGGGTCGTTTTGGCTTTGAACCAAATCACTTCACGGCGCCTCAAAACTAACAGCGTACTGCCGATGACCAAAGTCAAAGCGGTGGCCAGCCAGGGGCCAACGCGGGCCGGCAGCGTGCCGGCTCGAGCCATTTGATCGCCGGCAATAGTTGTCAGGTAGTAACTCAGCATTACCAGCAATGAAAGCAAGACCCCCAAGCCTCTTCCGCCCCGACGCATTCTTAGCGCCAAAGCCGCGCCAAGAAAGGAAAAGACCAGCGGCGCCAGCGAAAACGCCAGTCGTTTGTGCACGAGCATCGTCGCTTCGCGCCTGTCGCTGCCGGTTGCGTTCGCGGCTAACTCGCGCAATTCAGTCCAGTTCATCTGCTCAGGACTTGCTTCGGCTTGTTGTATTCGAGCGAGCAGATCTCCCCGGCCCGTGTCGAGAACTACGCGAAGTTCTCGGAAGTGCTCCACCACGTAGGAAACATTGCCTGATTCGGTAAATGGCAGCTTGGTCGTGGTCGCATCCTGTAACACCAGCTCGGACTTTTCCGGCGACGAATCGATGCGGCCGGAGCGGGCGGTGATCAGACGCTTTGAGCGATCGGTATCCTGCGTCTGAATGAATACGCGCTCCCACTGGCCGCGGGCCTTGTCTCCGTCGCGAACGTAGATAACGTAACGTGGAATTTCGGTGGTAAAAGTGCGTGGCTCGACTGGGGAATCCAATTTGTAAAGCGCGCCGCGTATCGCCAGCGTGCGCAGATGTCGCAAAGCTTGCGGGCCTTCGTGCAAATTTAGATAAGCAGAGGGAATCGTCGCGATCAAGCCCAAAAGCAGCGGAGGTAAAAGCATACTAAAGGTGCTCACCCCCGCCGCACGCATTGCGACCAGCTCGCTGTCGCTTCCCATCCGTCCCAATCCGATGATGGTGCCGGCCAGAACCGCCATCGGCAGAGTGAAGATCAAAACAGCGGGCAGCAAAGACAGGGCGACACCGTTGACTAAGCCTATCGGCATCAAACCCTGAAACGTTCCCTCAAGATAACGAACCGTCTGTTGGGCGAAAAGGATTGCCGTCAATAAGACGAGCGAAATCAGGATATAGGGGAATATGCCGCGGAGGATATAACGCTGAATTAGCCTTCTGTTCGCCATGATGCTTTGAATCTCCGCCCACTTATTAATGCGCCGGAGCTATCGCCGTCCGCGGCCGACGTTCGAGTGCACGCACGAGCAGCCGGTGCGTCAATTCGGCAAACTGAGTCTGATCCTCAGCGGAGAGTTTGTCCGCAACGTCTGCGAATTCTCGCGGGCCGAGTTTCTTGGTTGCAATCACAGTCCGGCGCGTCGCTGGGGAAAGCACTGTTCCAAAACGGCCACCGCACCTGTGGCAGCGCGTTCGCGCGTCAGCATCCAGGTAGATTGACTCATCATCGTGAAAATGATTATTGCACTCGGCGCAGGTTTCCAACTCCGGAAACAAGCCTGCCAGACGCAGCAACCAGACTTCGAAGTACCGCATAACTTGATTTGAGGTGTCGGATGACGAAGCCAGAGCTTCTACTGACGCCTTTACCATCCGATATAGCTTGTCGTTAGCTTCATGAGGCGGCGCGAAATCCCCGACCAGCTCGGCGATGTAGGCTAACGCCTGGGCAGCGTCGGGCTCGCTGGCGAGATCGAAATTTGATTTGAGAATCTCTGCCTGTGAGATCGTTACCAGTTCGCGATTCTCTTTTTCGTAGAAAACCAGACTGATGAAACTGAACGGTTCCAAGGCAGCGCCGAAGCGGCTCTTCATGCGTCGCGCGCCCCGGGCTACGGCCCGCACCAGACCCGCGCCACGGGTGAGACACACGACAATTCGATCAGCTTCCGCGAGGTTGTAACTGCGAAGGACGATTGCTTCTGTGGTAACGAGTGCCATGACCAGGTCCGATAAGCTTCAATCGGTACGCACGCTTCCAGCGTGCTTTGAGTACAAACGGAAGAAGCACGCTGGAAGCGTGCGTACCGATTGAAGCTTAGCGAAAGGGTAAGAAATAAAGCACCCAGCCCAGCACGAAAGCTATCAACATGAATTCCGCGAATACCTTCAACCCATAAATCAGCCGGTGCTGATTAGGACCCTTAGCGACCACACCAAAGACGATGGCGGTCAGCGCTGCAAACACAGCCATCCAGAGTACGTGCTTCATTCCTTCCTCCCGCTGGCAATATCGAAGGCGTCAAGCATCGCCAGGTAATTCAACAGACCGGCGACCAGAAGGAAAGTATTGCCATACTCGTACGTCAGGAGCTGAGCGTGTTCGGTAAATCCCGTATTCGTCATCCAACAGAAAATGTACAGCAGACCGGCGCCGACGTTAGCGCTCATTGGCAGAAGTTGAATCACTACGGAGATGCCTTGCTCCTTTCCAGTGACAACAAAGAGATGACCCCCCAGCCAAAGGCCCGTGAGGAACATTGCCCACACTGCACCTCCAAGCAAGACAGCTCTCATCCATCTCTTTTGTACAAGGTGTCCAAGTCCGGGTACTGCCCAGGCTGCTGCGCCAATCAGCCACGCGCTTGGGGGTGTATCTGGCCTGGAAGTCGCCTGAATCTGCTTCGCTACCAAAATAAAATCTCCTTGCTCTTAAGATTTTGCTTGAGGCCTCGAGGGCCGATTTACCGCAATTTTGCTCGATACTTTAGCTGTCGGCTTCACCACGCCTGAGTTTTCTAGTAAAGAAGGAATCGCTCTCTAAGTGCCTTGAATTCAGCCAGCGGTGTTTCCCACGAAGCTTGGATGCTCGCCAAGTCATCTCCGCGTTCAATCGCTTCTCGCACTTTCGAAGTCCCCGAGATGAGATCGAACGGATTGCGATCGTATTCATACTCGTAAGGCGGATCCTTCCAGCGAAAATCGTCGCGGTACATGTCGTACGCCGTCTTCACGATCGCGATGCCGGTTATGACCGGCTCAAAGGCCCGCCTCTCGGTCACGTGAATCTGAACTCCACCGCACGCTTTGCCGGCATGCTTTTGAAATGTTGGCATGAAAACACATGGCCGAAAGTACACGCCGTCAAGATTCAGATTATTCAGGGCGTTACCAAAGTCGTCTGCGTTGATGTAAGGCGCGCCGAGAATTTCAAAAGGCCGCGTGGTTCCCCTCCCTTCCGACATCTGCGTTCCTTCTAGATGGACGCTCCCACAAAACACTGTTGCCGTGTCGATGGTTGGCATGTTCGGTGACGGTAAAACCCAGGGCCCGTCAGTCTCGTCATACCAAAGTTCGCGTGACCAACCCTTCATGGTAATGCATTCCAAGTCGCAGTCGATGCCGAAATGTTCATTGAACATCCGGGCGAGTTCGCACACCGTCATGCCGTGACGCGAAGCGATGGGAAATTGCCCGACAAAAGAAGTGAAGGCGGGATCGAGCACCGTTCCTGCGACCTGAATTCCGCCAATCGGGTTTGGTCGATCACACGCGATTACTTTCTTCCCAAACTTCTTTGCCGCGCGCATGCAATTAGCCAGTGTATAGACGAACGTGTAAATGCGGCAGCCGACACCCTGCAGGTCACAGACAATGATATCGACGTCTTTGAGCATCTCTTCCGTCGGCTCACGCGTTTCACTATAGAGCGAATGGATTGGCAGACCTGTCTTTCTATCCAAGGCGTGGGCGGTCTCAACCATATTGTCCTGCACGTCACCCCTGATCCCATGTTGTGGGCCGAATAACGCAGTCAAGTTAATGGCCGTGTGTTCATGAAGCAGATCTGCGACGTGGCGAAAGCGATGATCCACGGATGCTTGATTGCAGACAAGCCCGACGCGCGCACCCCTCAGAAGGGGCATTTGCTGCAACCTCTCTACTCCAAGCACGATGCGTCTGCGGCCGTTTGGACGATTCGCTTGGAACACATAAGGTCGAGGCGCCTTAATCCTCTGAGCCACATCTCTCATGGCATCGAGACGCAAACCGAGTTCAAAGAGAACTTGGGCCGCGACAGAATCCTCTGCCCTCATCAGCCCTAGCAGCAAATGCTCAGTTCCGATATGGCGGTGCTTCAGGCGATCACTTTCGTCGTGTGCGTAGTGAAGCACGCGTTTCGTTTCCGGCGCTAGCGGCAATTCTACCGTGACCGGAATTCGGGGTTTTGGCGGACTATGATTTTCAATGCTCCTTCGGATCCATTCGAGCGAATCTTCACCGTCTGGAAGTATCTGGATGAAGAGAGGCTTGTCTTCTCGCGACGCGCCGAGTAAGAGATGCTCAGGCTCGATCGCCTGAGCGCCAAACTGGGACGCTTCATAGCGAGCAAAGAAGATCGCGCGACGCGCCGTCTCTGTATACCGTTCAAACATTTCCGTTAAATTACCCGAAATGAGTGAGCCCCTCGGATTAGTTTACCCACATAAGACTGAGCCGCCATTGACGTTTAGAATCTCTCCGTTGATATGCCGCGCCCATTCGGTGCAAAGAAACACGATCGGCCAGGCAATGTCATCGGGCTTGGCTACGCGACCAACCGGAATCGAGTCTTCAATCGATTTCCGAAATGCCTTATCAGCGAAAACCTCCGTGCACATGTCTGTGTCAACCCATCCCGGCGCGACTGAATTGACATTGATGCCGAACGGGCCGAGTTCCGCTGCCAGGGATTTTGTAAATGAAATCTGGCCGCCCTTCGAGGCAGCGTAGTTTGAAACGTTCGCTTCCCCTCTCTGCCCCGCGGTCGAGGTGACAATCACGATG
>QHXE01000971.1 GCA_003222835.1 Acidobacteriota bacterium
TCACACCGGAACGGCGGCTGCGACAGCGCTATACTTTGTCGCATCTGGCGAAGGACGTAAGTAATCAAGTGGGAAGAGTGGAACCGACGCGCGATTGGTTCCCGATCTCCCTGATCAGTGCCTTTTCGGCCTTTGCCGACTTGGCGCACGGTCCGGAATCACAGTGGGGAACGGTGAGCTGCGGTTGCCATCCCAACTGCGGCGTCGGCACTGCGCTGATGATCAATAAACACACCAAAGAGTGGGCTCCTGTGCCCCGTTTTCTCGATGTGCCGCATTTGGTGGAGGATATAAAGAAAATTACGGACGCGGCGCGAAGCAAGAATTTTTCGAACCTAATGATGGGCCTTGCGCTCCTGAAGAACTATCGCCCATACGAAGCTCCGCCCAGCCTGGCGCTCATTGATCTCTGGCGGAAGTTCGATAAATCGTGGGGTTTGACGCCAAACCATGTGAAGAAATACGGAAATTCGGGTCCTGATCGAACCTTCGAAGACACCAAGAAGCGCCGCGAAGAGGACCCCTGGAATTTCTTGTTCATTGCCGGAATGTGGTTTCAGGACCTCTTCAACTATGACTTCCGCCGTACGGAAATGTGCATCATCCCCTATGCTACGCAGCAGGGGGAGATTTCGTTCTGCGCTTACAACACCGGCATTGGCTGGCGCAAGATTATCGAAAACATGTACAAGAATGCGACCGTGGCGCAGTGGTACCGCACTCACGGGAAACATCAGATTTACGCCAAGGGCCGTACAGTGGGCTTGGAGAGCTATGAACACTCGCTGACGATCGATTCGGAAGACGCGGCGCGCGTCCGGCCCAAAGAGCACGATATTCCCATGACGGCGGCGGAGGAGGATAGGCTACGCCGCCGTAAGGCCCTCGAAGAGGCGGCCAAGGTACGGGCCCTTTACGAAGAAATGGTGTTGAAGAAGCGTCAGCCCGCTGTGGTGCAAATCGGTTCCGTTCAACAAATCAAATCGGCCACCGGTCCAGCCCTCACTACTACCGCGAATGTCGGCGCGAAGGATGCAGTCAAACAGGTGGAAGAGGTCGCCGCGCCCGCCGGCGACTAAAGCGTCGACCAAAATTGCCAGGCGCTACAGCCCCGGGATTTTAGGGGCTGTAGTTTTTTCGCCACTTGATAACAGGCGACTTATCTGCACTTGCTAGGCACCGAATCTCTTTCTACAATACGTCTGATACAAGGAGCTGAAAATCGAACATGCCCATATATGAATACCTCTGCAACGATTGCGGCGCTCGGTACGAGCGAATCGTGCTCTCCAAAGTCGTAAAGATTGCCTGCCCGAAGTGCGCGAGCATCCGGCAAACCCTGCAGC
>QHXE01000136.1 GCA_003222835.1 Acidobacteriota bacterium
CTCCAACGTGTTAGCTCCGAGTCCACGATAAATTCGCAGATCGCTTTTCGATCCTCGTGCTGAGGTCGTGGCGTGATTCGCAATCGTCATGAATGATGTCGCCGGCGGCCCGCTGGTGATCCCGACCGGGAAGCCGACACTCATGCCTGGCTTCACCGTCAAATCGATCGCGTTGTCGTTAATGGTCAGGGCGCTCAACTCTGCCCCGTATGACCACGTCAAGTCCTCCCACTCCCAACCGCTGCCGACCGGCGCGCCGTTGAAATAACTCTCATCGCCAACGAGATCTCCTTTGACGCGTTTCACGCCCGCGGCCACGATGCGATCGGCAAGATCGTTTATGCCCTTGAAGTAATCGCCGTTATTGAACCGCGCGGCAATCGAAGGATCGCCACGACCGTAAACAATCAAATCGCCTTTGACCTTGCCGTCCTCCGGTCTTTCTTTCGCGTAAACCGAAGTGATGAAGTGATAATCGGGCGTGAGCCGATCGAAGGCGGTGGCGACGGTGTAAAGTTTCATGTTCGAAGCCGGCCGGACAAACTTGTTCGCGTTCTGCTCGTAGATGATCTGATTCGTGTCTAGCGAGACAACCTTGACTGCGAAGAATCCTGGTTCAAGCGCGGGCTCATGCACGATCTGTTCGATCTGCGATCTTAATTCTGCCAATGTTCGCGGTACAGTCGATCCAGGTCGCGCGGGAAGGATCCGCGGGGACGCCACGGGAGAATTCAAGGACTGCGGCTGTTGGATCGTAGCCGGATCGGCCGGCATGACCGTGCGGGGGCGCTGTTGATCCTGCGCAAAAGTAGAAGGAAGCAAGGCGACGGCAGCCGACGCCACCAGTAAAAGGATGATGAATCGTCTGAACATGGTTATTGAATCGTCTCTAGAATTTCTTGCGCACTCGCCGTGGCGGTGCCGAGTTTACCGACAACAATTCCCGCAGCCTGATTTGCCAACACTGCGGCTTCTGTCATTGATGCGCCCGCGGCGAGAGCCGCAGCTAGTGTAGCGACCACGGTATCGCCGGCGCCGGTTACATCGTACACCTCGCGCGCCGCAGTTTCGACGAATACCGGATCGAGATTTCCTTCGACGAGCATCATGCCGCGCTCGCCGCGGGTGATGAGCACCGCATCACAGCCTAACCGAGCGCGAATCTTTTTGGCTGCGGTCTGCAAAGCGCCATCAGAATCTTCTTCAAGATCTGATAACTGTAGCGCTTCGTAATGATTCGGCGTGACCAGGGTTGCCGGACGATAGACGTCAAAGTTTCGCAGCTTCGGATCGATCAGCACCGGCATGCGACCATACGCAGATGGCAGAACTTCGGCCAGGATGCGAGGCGTGATTACCCCTTTATCGTAATCTGAAACGATCAGGGCATGCGCGTTCTCGATCGCAGACTTTACTGCGCCGATGATCCGGGCTTCTATTTCGCCATTCACCGGCGCGCGATGTTCGCGATCGGCGCGCACGACCATCTGATTGTGCGCGATGATGCGGGTCTTAATCGTCGTCGGGCGCGAATCATCCGCGATCAATAAATCGTCTGTTTGCAAAGCGCTCTTCTCGCGCACCGAGCTGCGGATCCTTTCGCCGGCAAAGTCCTGACCAATAACCCCGATGACGCAGGCGTTCGCTCCCAGCGCCAGCAGGTTTGCGAGCACATTCGCCGCGCCGCCCAGATGCGTGGACTCTCGCTTAATATCGACCACCGGTACCGGCGCCTCAGGCGAAATGCGCGACACATCGCCCCAAATGAACTCGTCCAGCATTACATCACCGAGCACGACGACATTACGCTCGCGCATTTGATGAAGAATTCCTTCCGCCTGGCGGCGAAAATCATTCTGATTGCTGGTCACACTCAACGCCTTTCCACAAATCCTTCACTGGAAGCGTTCGGTTCTCTGTGGCCTCCCGCCAACCCTGGTCGGAAGCTCTCCTCAGCGGACCTCAAAGTCGCGCTCTGGTGGATCACCCGATCAATCGCCGCGACCACGCGCTCTACCGGCAAGCGCCGGATGCATTCGGGCTTTTCAAACTCAGCGCAGAAATACCCGGGGCATGGCTGGCAAGGCATATCTTCGAATACTACTTCGTTTGGGTGAGTCGTCCACGGCCGCCAATGCGCGCGATTCGACGAACCGAAAATCACTACGCAGGGCGCGGCGACCGCAGCAGCGATGTGCGCGATGCCGCTGTCGTTCCCGATGAACAAGCGCGAGCGCGAGGCGAGCGCGGCAACTTCGGGTAATGAAAGATTGCTAAGTCCGATCAAGCGAACCGACGTTTGTTCGATGAGAGATTCAAGAATCGGCTCTTCTTTCGACGAAACGATCGCGACAGGCGTCAACCCGCGCGCGGGCAATTCTTCGGCGACGCGCGCAAATTTGTCCGTAGCCCACTGCTTGGTATCAAAAGCCGCCGTCGGATGGATGACCGCGAACCGTTCGCTCTTTTCAACTTCAAATCCCGCCAAGCGAAGTTTCTCGGAAACGGTGGCAACCGCTTCCTCACTCACTGTCAAACGCGTGGCCGGCCGATCGCTTACCGGAACGCCCGTCCAACCAATCAAAGCCAATTGTTGTTCGACGGAATGCAGAGTAGGCCGCTGCCATATTTCTCGGGCCGAAGGCGCAACATGATTATGCAGGCGCGCATATCGATAGTGCTCAAATCCAACTCGGTACTCCGCGCCCGTCGCGCGCGTAAAGAGTGTCGCAGTGGTTCCGCCATGCAAGTTGTAAACGACATCATACTGCTCCGCCCGAAGTTCACGAGCGACGCGCGCTCGCGCAGACGTACCGTCGCGCGGCACGGTGACGACGCGATCAATCAAGTCTGAACCATCAAGCACCGGCGCGACCCAATCTTCCAACAGGATGTGGATTTGAGCGTGCGGCAGAAACCGGCGCAACGCGAACAATGAAGGCGTCGTCAGGACGGTATCGCCGATCGAACGCAAGCGCGCCACCAGCACGCGGCTGACCCGCGACCAATCCCAGAGCGCCGGCCCGAGCGGTTGCGGTTCGTCATTTTCGCGTTCGGTCGTGAAGGCCAGATGGCGCACGCTTGGCGACGACTCAATTATTTCCCGCAGGCTGTTCATTAGTTTTCCTGGGTACGCACGCTTCCGGCGTGCTCGTCTTGTTCATATTCTCATAGACAGCACGCTGGAAGCATGCGTACCCAACTTCACTCTTCTTCGATCTTCGCTTCATCGATCAGCATCACGGGTATATCGTCGCGAATGGGATAGACGCGTTTGCATTCGACGCATTTCAAGCCACTGCCGTCGGGTTTCAATTCAACCTTGGCGCGGCATGCGGGACACACCAGAATCTCAAGTAACTGTTCGCTTATGGGCATGGTCTGAACCTCTGGATTCAAATGTTCGAGAAACTTTGGCGTGTCGCTGAGTCTCCCTCTCCCTTTGGGAGAGGACCGGGGTGAGGGCCTGGCTTGTCATAGCCCAACCGTCTGATTACGTATCCCCTCTCGGTCGAGAGGTCTACGAGAACGACAAAGAGGGTAGTTTTTTTAATTCCTCTCAACTAGTCCCTCACCCCAACCCTCTCCCACCGGAAGAGGGAGTGATCTCGACAAGCTAAAGCCCATCGGACAGAAAGCTTAGCAGCATTGCACGATTTGTTGTAGCGCGTGTAGTACAATTAGCGAGGGAAAGTCCCGGCAAACTTGAGCGAAGAATTCGGGGAAACAAAGTAATCGATGATGATTGAAGATTTTGGTCCAAAGGTCGCGAGTGTCTGGAATGATCTGCGGTCGACCACGCGCAACCTCATGGAACGAGCCTGGCTGTCGGCAGCCAGTGGCTCGGCGGTGCAGGTCGCTCGCTCGCTTCAATACGATCCGCGAGCCGATAATGAACTGAGCCGCCTGCTGGCAGCGCTTGACGCGCGCGCGAATGAAGCCGAAAAGCCCGCTGCCGACGAGCCATCCCACCGGGCCCGACGCTTGGCGGACGCTTGCGCGACGGTGCTCGCGCAGCAGACGCAGTCTGCCGAAGTCTTCGCCCAACTGATTCAGCGCGCACACGAACGAAAAGACTATGCGCGAGTTGACGAACTCGCCGGGATCTTGCCTGAGCGTCTCGCGCCTACCGAAATCTGCGAACTCGCGCGATCAAATAGTGTGGTGGTGCGCGCTCTGGCGCACGAAGCCCTGACCCAAATGCCTGCGCGCCTGCTGGCTGCCTTACTTCGCGATCCTGTCGACGCCTCAGTGGCCCACATTGCGCTCCAGCGACAAGCGCACGAGTACCTTTCGGAGGAAGCCCAACGTGTTTTGCGCGAGTTTGAAGATTCTGGTTCGGAAAGCTTCTGAGAGTCACTCTGCCGGTCCCGTACAAGCAGGTCCGTGCAGCGCGGGAATCTTCTGGCTGATCACCGGATAGTTCGGCGCTTCGTCAATATTAATCTGCGTCCAGTGCGCGTATTGTTCGGGCACGTTGCTGTCGGCGAAGATCGCTTCGACCGGACATTCGGGAACGCAGGCATCGCAATCGATGCAAGTGTCGGCGTTAATATAAAGACGATCCGGCAATTCATGAAAAGCTTCAACCGGACAGACCGCGGCGCAGTCAGTGTACTTGCAATCGATGCACGGTTCGACGACGACGTATGTCATTCGGGGATAACTCCTTTCAACGAATGTTTATTATCTATTGAGCGGAATGTCAATAGAAAAAGATTCATTCATCGCAGAGTGGCCAATAGTTTGCGCTCGGTTCGTTGCGGAAGATCGATCAGTTCAAAGCCTTTCTTATGGTAGAGATAGTCCTCGCCTGATTCATCAACGACGCGCACGTAATCTTTTGGATCATTTCCTTCGGGTGGAAGCACTCGATATATCTTGCGCAACTCCAAAGACGCGTCGTAACCTTCGTTGTCTAAACAGATCGCGAACCTCATGTTTGCAGTCTCTTAATCTAATAGTCGCTTGATCTTGATTTGTCTCTCTCCGATTCCATGGGCTTCATACCAATGAAGTTCTGCCAAGCGAATCTCGCCCGTTAGCAATTCAACATTGGCGGACCCTTTAACTTTGCGCCAGCGCCTTCCGCCGTAAAGTTGTCGCAGTCACTTGAATTCTCTAATACCGTGCGATATTGCGATGTTCTCAACAATTGTAATCGGCGAAACAATTCGGCGAAATTGAATCATAGCATAGCGGAATTCATCGCAACATCAACAGCACACATCATCGGCGACTCATCGCTTCGGCACATAAGTAAACCAAAAATAGATCGCCTGTCCGATGCCGATCCACAAACCGATGATGGCGCCGAAAAGTTCGATCGTTTTCAGATGATGCTGCGCAACTAATAGAACCAACTCTTCCAATTTTTCAATTGGATACTCCGAAACTTTTTTGCGTACCAATCCCCCGACATCGAACTCCGCGAGCGCCGCGGGCAGACGTTCGCGGGCCGCGGCGGTGATCTTCTCGGTAAGCGCGGCGCTGGCTTTCTCGATCGCTCCTGCGGGCATATGATCTGCCAGCCGGCCAATCGGCGCCACCAGGAAACGCTCGATCTGGGAGCTAAGGATCGCGTTGATCGTACGAGCGGTATCGTCCCGCGCCAGCACGGTTAACAAACTCTTCGTGAGAAAAGCCTTCACGCGTTGAGCTGATTCAGGGTTCAACATCGCGAGTAGCTCGCGCAGCGTCTCAGGTCTCAAACGTTCCAGTGCTTCACTAAGATAGGTTCGGACTGAGCCCGCGACTTCCGGGCTCCGGATCATTGCGACTAAACGCGCCGCCGCCTCGTGCTTGATTGTTTCGAACTTCTCGGACGGGACTTGGCCGATGATCTCGTTCAAGGGCCGCTGCATCAAATTGTCAATGGTTGAATTCAGAAAGACCGTCGCTTCCTGCGCAAACGCCGCCCCGCGAAGATATTCATCCACCCGGCGCGGCAGAGTGCTGTGTACCAGGTCATCAACCTCGCGATAGATGCGTTCCCGAGAGATGAAGATCTTTTTCAGGAATGAAAGTTCGCGATAGTAATCGTCGACTTCGCGCTTGATGAGCGTCCCGATCTGAGTTCGCGTAGTTGGGCTGGTCGCAATGTCAGCCAGGTGATCGGCGATCGGTCCGACTTGCCGATCGATACGCTCTTTGATCAGCGCAATGGTTTCCGGTGTCAGCATCTCTACCAGTGAAGCCTTCATCTGCGCGAAGTCATCGATGCGCTCACCGACAAATGCACTTACTTTCGTTTCAAATCCTTCCTCGTTGACCAGGCCGTTAAAACGCTTTTCCGCAAAGCCCAAAACCAGATCAAACGTTGCATCGCTGACGGTTTCGCTCAGTCTCTTCTCCAGCAACTTGTCTATCTGACGATGGACAAAGTTTGCGATCTCTGCGGCGGTCTGTTCACTCTTCAAGACCGAGGCAATGTGTTCGGCCAGCCGATACTGCAATGCCGTGATGGTGTCGAGCACCGGCGCGCGCGCGCCTCTGGGGAGTGCTTCGATCAGCGAAGGGTGGGCCGTCGAAAGTAATTCCGTGGTGTAGCTGTTAACGAAACCTTCGACTTTGCGACTGAAGAATCCAGTCTCAAACAGCGCGTGAAAGACCGTCTCCTGCGAAACCAGTTCATTCCCAACAGCATTACCAATCGATTCCGCCAAACGCTCCCGGTGCCGCGGAATCATCCCCTGTGGCCAGACCGTGACGCCAAAAAGTTTCACCGACTGATAAGGATGAAACAACATCCAGATCGCCAACCAAGCCGCGCCATAACCATGCACCGTCGCGATGACGATAATCGCCAGACTGATCAGGATTTTGAAAGTGATTGGATCGATGGTAGTGCTCCGTAGAAATCAAACGCAAAGGCCGCGAAATCTTTCGCAAAGAACGCCTTTTGAATTGCCGGCCCACCCCTCTGCGTCCTTTGCGAAAACCTCTGTGCCCTCTGCGTTCAAATCAAACCGCGGAATTCAAAATTGCGATCCGAGGGTCATTCATCGTAAGGAAACAACCCAAGCTTTCAATGCCGAGCGCCTGCCACGCTTCGATCTCCGCACGTAAGGACTCGCTCATCGGATCATCGGTCAATGGAATCAAAAGAATTCCGTTTCGCGTCTCGATTATCTTAACCGGCGTGTCGTCGTCGAGTCGATAACGGCCAATTACTTCTTTTGGCAAAGCGATCTCTCCATTCTGAACCACGAGCTTTTGCGACATGCCATGATTCTAACACA
>QHXE01000137.1 GCA_003222835.1 Acidobacteriota bacterium
GTTTGCTCAGCGCGAGCTAGCTCGCGAGGCGGAAGCTAAACGAAAACTGGCCGAGGAAGAAGAGCAAAAGCGTAAAGCCGAGGAACAGGAACGCGACGCTGAGCGCAAGCATCTTGAAGAGTTGGTGGCCCAGCAAACCAAAGTGCTCGAAGAAAAGCTGACTCAGCTCGCCTCAACGATGGCGCCGAAGACGACCGGCGCTGCCGGTTCTGAATCTGCGCAGTTCCATCGCAGTGGTATAGCGACAGTTGGCGAGAGCAGCTTTCAGGGGATACCCGGTGTCGGCTTTGTGCCACAAAGAAAATCCCGCTTGCGTCTAGTTCTCGGGTTGTGTGTTTTGCTCTTGATCGGAGGCGGCGTCGGCGGATTTTTTATCTTTCGGCCACACGCGGCGATTAAACCGTCTGGGCCGAATAATCCACGCGGGCCGGAAGCGCCAATCAAAGCACAGCTCATCGACATTCCCGGCGGCACGTTTCAGATGGGCAGAAATGATGGTCCGCCCACTGAAGTGCCGGCGCATGCTGTTACCGTTGCGGGTTTTGCGATGGATAAAACCGAAGTCACAAATGCCGAATACGCGCAGTTCATTCGTGAGGCGAACCATGCGCCGCCTGAGCAGTGGGGCAGTATCAAAGCGCCCGTTGGTGAGGAATTGTTGCCGGTATCGAATATTTCTTACGATGACGCAGTTGCCTTTGCCGCGTGGCGTTCGAAGCGCGATGGCGTGACCTATCGTCTGCCCACGGAAGAAGAGTGGGAATATGCCGCGCGCAACGGCAACAAAGATAATCTCTATCCGTGGGGAAATACCTGGCAGTCTGGCCGCGCAGCCACTGCGGAGTCAGGCGTAGGCGCTTCCCAGCCGGTCGGCACCTACGCACAGGGAATGAACGCCTGGGGCGTTTTGGATCTGGTGGGAAATGTCTGGGAGTGGACGTCATCGAAGGCGTCGCTCTATGCACGCACGGGCGATGATCGTTTGGCTCAACAGAAAGATTGGATTGTAATTCGGGGTGGAGGCTATGCCAGCTCGGCGAAAGGCGCGTTTCCGCCCGGCCCCGTAAGCAGCACAATCCGAAATTGGGAACCTCCAAATTATAAGAACCCATATCTGGGATTTCGTCTGGTGAAATCAAGCTCGTAGTCGACTTTCGGTCTCCGGAAAAAGTCATTCTTAGTTTGGACGGTAAGTGTACACAGACCCTAACAAGGTAGTAGAAGTTATGACTCAGCACGCGCGGTCGATGTTGATGACGCTCTTACTGTTGGCGGCGCCGATATCGGACTATTCCCAGGAAAGGTTAAAAGAAATTATCCCCGGACCGGCGGTTAAAGAGTTGGTCAGTGAGTCGCTGGATCATAATCCGGATGGTATCTCGCCCAGTTCGCTTCCTGGACAGGTTTGGTTTGATGACAGTGTCCCGCAGGATTCTTCTGAACATGCGGAAGGCGGTGACGGCTGGTTTTGGGTGACTGCGAATCCGGTAGCGATCTCGGGAGGAAAGTCTCATCAGTCGCGGAACTTTGGTCAGCTCGATTCGTCGAAGACCACTCATCGGCACTATTTTGAAGACACGCTCAACGAGCTGGTCCTCGATCCGGGTGACAAGCTGTTCACTTATGTCTTCCTCGACATCAATAACATGCCGGGGGAGATCATGTTGGAGTGGAGGGACGCCAGAAGTTTTGAGCACCGCGCGTATTGGGGACAGAACAACATTGGCCTCGGGATCGACGGGACCAGCAGCCGCTATTACGTTGGACCTTTGCCGAAGGCCAACACCTGGGTGCGCCTCGAAGTGCCCGCGAAAGCAGTCGGGCTGGAGGAAGCAAGTCTGAATGGAATGTCATTCGATCTCGATGCAGGTCGGGCGACGTTTGATGCCGCAGGCAAGCTTGCGGCGACCGAACTGCCACCCCCGGCAACGCCGTCAGGTGATTCGGTTTGGATCGAGGATGGGCTGCCGGCCGGGGCGAAGACTGCTACGGTTAACGATGTTTGGAAGTGGGTTGAAAACCTCAGTCCTTTTGGATTATTAGCCCACGAATCATTTGTGAGCGTCACTCACAATACGACGGTGTACCGCTCACACTCCTTCACCGGCGCCCAGACGCCGATGCAGGTAAATCCAGGAGACGTGCTCTTCACTTACGTTTGGATGGATCCGTCCGCGAAACCTGACCAAATCATGTTGCAGTGGAATGACGGCATAAGTTGGGAGCATCGGGCTTTCTGGGGAGAGAACTACATTGGCCGGCAAGTCACAAATATCGGAGCGCAGGGAACTGAAAGCCAGCGCTACGTCGGTGGATTGCCGCCCGCAGGAACTTGGTATCGGCTCGAAGTTCCGGCGAGCTATGTGGGACTTGAGGGCAAGGCAGTCAGCGGCATGGCATTTAGTATTTACGGAAAAGAACCAACCGTCGTATGGGATCGATCCGGCAAGACCTCTAGATCATCGGGCGTTCCCTTGCCGTTGTCAGCGACCACCAGTATCTGGCGGCTCAAGACCGACGACGGCTATTACGCCTACGACGCAAATGATCAAGGCCCGGCCACGTACTTCCCAGATAAGAAAAATGCTTTCTTTGCCTATCCGAACCAGGCACCGGGAACTGTGCCCTTTTATCGGTTCCGCAGGTCGGACTCTACCAATCCGGAACTCTTCTATTCACAATCCAAGGTCTACGACGGGAACGGCTGGAGGCTTGACGGGGCTGCTTTTTACGTCTACGCCGATGCGACTACGACGGGCACGTTGCCGCTATACCTTTACCATGACGCGCAGTTTCATTACTTTCTCACCATTAATCAAACCGAAGCCACGAATATGAGTTTGGACGGAATTGCTGCGTACGTTTTGCCACCCAAAGAAGCTGTTCCCACATCCCCCAGCGGACTGACCATCGCCGGTCGTGGTGCCCTCGTTGTTTGGCGCGATACCTCGGACAATGAGACCGGATTCCAGATTGAACGAAATGACGGTGGTTGGATTGTCGTGGCCAATGTGGCCGCAAATATCACCCATTACGCGCCGCAGTCCGGTGCTCCGCCTTGCGGACACGTGGAATATAGAGTGCGAGCAGTCAATGAGCTCGGATTTTCAAACAGCGTGCAGGGAGAGTATGACTGTACGCGTATTGGTTCTCAGCCCGACAGTCAAGCGCTAGTGCTCAGGATTACGGGGCCTCGCAACGACGATTCTATGCGCGGCAGTTTTGAGATGGTCGCGGAGCCTTCTGATCTCGGCGCCATCGCGAAGGTTGAGTTCTTCGCGAATGGTATTAAGTTGGGAGAGGTGACGAGTGCTCCCTATGTTTTTGTGTGGAACGATGTGCCTCCGGGGACTTACAACTTGACCACAACCGTGACGGATGCTGCCGGCGCCTCAACGACCTCAGCCACGATCACTGGCACCGTGGGCCAGACGATGCCACCTCCGACCCCAAAACTCACGCTGACTCCTGCGTCGTCACGCTCAAGGGTTGAACGAGGCGAGCGTGCCGTGCCTCAACGGATTTCTCGGCCACGCAAGTATCAGAAGGACTGACGGCCGCGAGTCTGTACCAGCGGTCAATCTTAATTCCGTCCGAGTAAAATATCAGGAGAAGACCCTACAGTATCGTAGTTGGCGCGCTCTTCGAACCCCAGCGTCGCGAGATTCGAACTGCGATTCCGGTCGCGGAATTCTCTTCAGCGCTCTCAGCAAAATCGCTCAACGAATTGCGAGTGATTACGCTAAGTGTTCCGACACTCGATTGGTCGGAGGATCAACCGAAAGTAGGCAACGAGACGCGAAGCGGGACTCCGATTGCGGGGCTTGATTTGCGGGGGCGCATTAGGCGGCTTTCTCCGAGGAGTTACTAGGCTTGCCTTTGGATTTCCTCACGAGCCGAAGTGGGCAAGATCATCTACCGGGATTTATTCCCCTATCACTCTTCGGTTACGGAAGATTCGCTCTCGACTTGCTTTTCACACTCGGTTTTCCTCAAAATCAGACTCAGTTCGCAAGGTTGTGCCCGAAGCTCCGTTCGAGCAAGAGTGAATTCATGGGTAATTTCTTCATCAGAAAAGGCGGAGGGTTTCAAAAATGTTTCGATCGGCTCCGAAGTGCTTTGTTCGTTTTGATTTACTAATTCTGCTGTTAACGTCGATTCTCATTTGCGCGAGTGTGGCGCAGGCACAAGAGACTGGTGGCGAGTTGGGCGGCGGCGCGGGAATCTTCCGGCCGAAAAACCCTGAGGCTAAGCGAGGCTCGACTCCGTCAAGATCTGGACCCAGGTCGACACGGGCTAACCCAGCGGAAGTAGAAGAGAAGTTCGAAGACGCGATCGCTGATGGCAACGATGCTCGCGATGCCCGCAAGTTCGCGGCTGCCGAAAGTTCTTATCGCGCCGCGCTCAGACTGAAGCCGCGAGACTCGCGCGCCTTTTATGGATTGGGAAATGTGTTCGTCGATCAGCAGCGTTGGGACGATGCCGAAGACGCGTATCGCAAGGCAGTTGAGTTTGCACCTAACAGCCCCGAGTCGCTGGTGGCACTGAGCTTTGCTCTGGTGCAACCGCGCACCGGCGCCGTCAATGCCAAGCGTTTCGCCGATGCCGAGTTCTTTGCGAGAAGGGCGACCCAATTGCAGCCAACTAACGCCGTCGCTTTTGATCGACTCGGAGTGGCCATGATGGCGCGCGGCATATTCAATAGCGAGACCGAGGCGGCCTTCCGACGCGCGGTGCAACTGGATCCGAATTTCGTCTTAGCGAAAGCGCATCTGGCGCGGGTGCTGCTTCATATGAAGCGCTACAGCGAAGCCGATCCGTTGTATAAATCCGCAATCGATCAAGCTAAGGATGTGCCAACTCTGGTGCTTATCGCCGACGGCTTGCAGTCAGAACAACATTGGAACGAATCCGAGCCAGTGCTGCGGCGAGCGTTGGAACTGGATCCGCGGAATCCGGGTGCGCTTTTCCTGTTGGGCCGAATGTTGGCGGTCTATCAGAAATATGCCGAAGCCGAACCCTTCTTGAAAAAGGCGGTTGAGGTGAATCCGAAGAACTTCGCGACGCGTAATCTTCTGGGCCGTTCGTATCTCGGCATGGGACGTTTGGAGGATGCTTTCAAGACTTACGAGCAGGCGGCCGCTTTGGCTTCTGATGCCGATCGCAAACAGCTCGCGGGGGCGTTTGGGTTTGGCGGCGTTGGCGACGGATACCTAAAAGCGGGCCGGCATCAGGAAGCTGTGCGCGCTTATCAGCGAGCATTGCAACTAGATCCAAACAATACGGAACTACAAAACAAGATCGCAGCAGCGCGCGGAAGAACATAGCCGCCAAATATAGCCGGCCATCTGCACGAGAGAATCACGATGAAACGTTGCCCCAAATGTAATCGGACTTTTTCAACCGAAACACAGAAGTTTTGTACCCACGATGGCGCACCCCTGGTGACTGCTGAAAGCCACCAGGGCGACACGGTTCGCATCGACTCATCGCAGATCGAGGGGCTTGATAACGCGCCTACCCGGGCGATCTCGCGCGAATTGGCATCTTCGACTACGGGCCAGTTTGATCCTTACAAGACGATTCTCGCGCCATCGGAAGAAACGAAACAGAAATCATCCGCTGACGCTGGTGATCCTGACCCTTTCAAGACAGTCGCAGGTTGGCAGGAAGGCGCACGTGGAACAGGCAGCCGCGACACTCAAGAGTTAGTGGCGCCCGCTCCGACATCGACGTCGTTGCCGCCCGGCCCAACAGTTTCAGTCCCGTCGCCACCACCGTTCGAGCCAACTCCAGAGCCACAGACTCCGCAAGTGTCCGCGCCACTCCCGCCCGGTCCCGGGACAACGCCTTCAGCGCCGCTGTCAGAACCGCAGACACCACCGAGTTCTTCATCAGCGCCGCTGCCGCCCGGCCCTGCGACGATGCCTTCAGTATCGCTGTCAGAACCGCAGACGCCGCCGAGTTCTTCGTCCGCGCCACTGACGCCCGGCCCTGCGACGATGCCGTCGGTACCATTGTCAGGGCCGCAGACGCCAGCAGCATCTGCGTACCCATCGGTGCCAAGTTCTGCGACGTTGGCGTCAGTACCGTTAACAGCGGCGTCCGGCGCCAACGCGCCGTCCGTTCCCTTGCTGGCTCCGCAACCTGCGATCGCTGGATCGGCGCAGGCGATTCAACGTCCGGTTAAGAAGTCCAAGCTCCCTTTGGTGCTCGGGATTTTAGCTGTGCTTCTGGTGTTGGCCGTTGGCGCGGTTGGCGCGGCGTACTTTTTTCTTGTTATTAAGCCGAGATCGGAGAAGCGACCGGTGATCACGCGCCATGAGCCGACGCCACAGCCGACTATTAAGTCAACTCAAAACCAGGAACCCACCCCGAGCGATCTCGGCAACACGAACATCACGGGGACCGAGGTACCACCCTATTCTCCTCCCGCTGGTGCAGTTCAATTCGTAAACTCGAAAAAGAATCTCGATGGCAAGCTCGCCGAGCATTATGTCGACTTCTCATTCTATTATCCTAAGAGCTGGCAGAAGGATCCAAAGGCAGGCGTGCCCGGGGCTCGAAACTTCGTCAAAGTAGAACGGGGCCTGCCACCAAATTACACGCTTGAGAACTTCGCAGTAGGGTTGTACGCTTCCGCGGGTTCAGTCGAGAATGATCGCGCTGCCTTTCATGCCCTCGCGGAGAAACTCAGTTCCCAGTTCGCGGAAAGTATTGGCAACTATCACAAGGCCTCGGAAGGCGAAACGAAAGTCGGTTTATACGATGGCTACGAGTTTCGCTTTGAGGGATTATCGCAACAAACTGATAAAGGCCAATTCAAGATTTGGGGTCGCGCAATTTTTCTGCCACCCGTTGATGGCGGCAATAACGGCGTTACGCTCTTGATGCTGACTACTTCATTGGCGCCGGAATTGAAGAGTGTTGACGACGTTGGCGAAAAGGGAGATCTGCCGATGCTGCTTCAGTCGTTCCGGTTCGGAAAACCATAGCTTTAACCGCGTGACGTTTCGTGTCAGAAGCCCGACCGTAAGGAAAGGGCCTCATTTAATCAATGAATAGCCCCCCTTATGGTCGGACTTCTGACACGCTTTCACAAATCCACTCATGAAAATCGTTCTGGCGGAAGATCGCGGCGGCAAACTGCAGGGCGAGCACTCGTTCGCAACTGACGTAGTTCGTGTCGGCCGGGATCCGGCCATGTGCCATTACTTCTTCTCGCAGGAGCAATGGCCGATGGTCTCGCGCAAGCATGCGGAGTTCCGGCTTCAGGATGGCCGATGTTTGGTGGCTGACACGAATTCTCGCTTCGGCACTTTTGTGAATGGTGAAAAGGTCAGCACGCCGGTTGAAGTGCGAGTCGGCTCTCACGTACAGCTCGGAGCTGGTGGACCAATACTTCGGGTCGTAAGCATTGAACAAACTGCGAAGCCGGACGCGCAGAATCCGTCTGATCTCGCCGGTATCACCACCCTGCGCGAGTCGCAGGAAGCCAAAGCCGCAGAGGTCTTAGCGCCCAAAGCATCGCCTCTGCAGGAGGACGGTATCGGTACGCGGAAGATGTCGGCTCCTTTGTCAGAACCTCCGCCTGAGAATCAACTCAAGCCATCTGCCGCCAACGTCCCCGCGTATGTCGAATTGTTCGATTCAGACACGGGGCAGGCAAAGCGCATTCATTTAGACCGAGAGGTCACCCGCCTCGGGCGCGCGCCGGATAACGAGGTCCTGATCGATGCGGATGCCGCCGTCGTCTCGCGTCATCATGCCGAGATCAAGAAGAGGGGACTGTCAAGCTTTTTGGCGGCGATCAGATACAGCTTGGAGCAGGCGGTCCAGTTTTGCGCCTGATTGATCCGGCACGTCCGGCGCCGCCTCAACAACAAGTACGGCCAGGAATTCAATCGTCGGCACAACCGAGCATTCCGCCGGAGTTCGGACAGATCGCCGCGATGGCCCGTCGCGAGACGATTGTGGCCTCGCGGACCGGCACACTGAAACCGACTTCGCGACCGGGTCCGGCGGAGCCACAGTTGCTGGCACGACTTTCATTCGACAATCGCCCGCAGCTCTCAATTGGCCGCGCGCCGGACAATGATATCCGGCTCGACGGCCTGCAAATCTCAAATCATCATGCGCGGTTTGCGCTTAGCAATGGCGGCGTCACGGTCGAAGACGCCGGATCAACGAATGGCGTGTACGTCAATGGCGAACGCATCAGTGGCCGCCGGCAAGTTCAACTCTCCGACGTCATTCAAATCGGCCCCTTCGTTTTGCAGGCCGACACGAGCCAGGGCGTGGCGGTCTATGACACGCGATCAAAGACACGCATCGACGGCATCAACATTGTGAAGATTGTGCCCAATCGATCGGGTGGCGGCACAATCAAGCTGCTTGATGACGTAGGTCTCACCATTCAGCCGAACGAATTCGTGGGCTTGCTCGGTCCCTCGGGCGCAGGCAAGTCAACGCTTATGGACGCGCTCAATGGAATGCGTCCGGCGAGCAGCGGCTTTGTGCTCATCAACAATCTCGATCTTTATCGCCATCTGGATTCGCTGAAGCAATCGATCGGCTACGTGCCGCAGGACGACATCATTCATCGTGAGTTGACCGTCTATCGCACGCTCTATTATGTGGCGCGGCTCCGTTTGTCGCGCGATGTGTCGGGCAGAGAGATCGATCAGATCGTGAATGAAGTGATGGATGTGACCGGACTCTCTGAACGTCGCGACGTTCCGGTGGCCCAACTTTCCGGCGGCCAAAGAAAGCGGGTTTCGATCGCAGTCGAACTGATGACCAAGCCCTCTGTGATCTTTCTGGACGAACCGACCTCGGGTCTCGATCCGGCGACGGAAGAAAAGATCATGAAACTCTTCCGTCAGATAGCAGAAAGCGGCCGGACGGTAATCCTCACCACGCATGCGATGGAAAACGTCAAGCTCTTCGACAAAATCGTGGTGCTGATGCGCGGCAAGTTAGTCTTTTACGGCGCACCGCAAGAGGCGCTGTCTCATGTGAAAGCCGAAAGCTTCAAAGACCTTTTCGATAAACTCGAGGCGCCCGTCGATCAGCAAATTGCGACCATACCGCCGCCGCCTCCGAACGCGAGCAAAGCACAGAAGCGAGCCTTCAAACAACAGCGCGAGCAAATTGCAGAGCAAGTTGCCGACGATTGGAAGCGAAAATTCCAGAATACGGATACGTATCGCCGCAACGTGGTGGAACCATTGAGCGTTCTGCCGCGCGATGGCCGCGCGCTCGCCCCGCCAAAGCGACGGGCCACCGCCGTTGACGTCGTGCGGCAGTGGGGCACGCTCACGCGACGCTATCTGGAAGTACTCAGCCGCGACAAATTCAATTTGCTGATTCTGCTTGGACAGGCGCCCGTCATCGCGTTTCTTACCTATCTCGTAGTTGGCGCGAAGAGTCCGCGCGACTTTCCTTATTTTGTGCTCGGGCTCGTGGCGCTTTGGTTCGGCACCTCGGTGGCGTCTCGCGAGATCATTCGCGAGCGCGCCATCTATGCACGCGAACGAATGGTCAACCTCGCGCTGTTACCCTATGTCGGCTCAAAACTTTTCGTGCTGGCGCTGATCGTTTCGTTTCAGTGCCTGCTGCTGTTTGGATCGCTGAAGTTCATGCACTATGCCGGATTGATGAATCTGCCCGGATGGGCCCTGCCGCAGTTCGCCATAATCATCGTTACCGCCATGGTCGGCATTGCGCTGGGGCTATTTGTTTCGGCGATGGTGAGGACTTCGGAGATGGCAACCAGTTTGGTACCGCTGATCCTGATTCCCCAGATTCTCTTTTCCGGTTTGGTGGGCGTACCGCAAGGCGCATCGAAAGTTATCGGCACGCTGATGCCGGCGACGTGGGCGTTCGATGGCATCAAACAATTCTCAACACTCGACACGCTGGATGAAGCAGGCTCTGATCCTAAACGCGAGAACAAAGGTCGAGGTCTTTATAAGCACTACGAAGACAGAAACGACCAGAACATCAAAGATGCGCGCGAGAATGTCGACAAGTACAAGAAAGACGCCGAGAACGATTTGAAGAATTACGAGCGAAAGATGAAGGACTATGTGCGGGAATTGCCGAGCGGCCAGCAAGCCACCCAACCCGAAGCGCCGAAGCTAAAGCCAGTTCCGGAAATCCACGGCGCTGACAAGATACCCGAAGACTTGAGCGGCTACATCAATTTCCTACATCCATGGGGACATTGGATTATCGATCCTTTCGTGCTAATCGTGATGTTCTTCCTACTGGTGATTGCGACGATCATTACGTTGAGGGCGCAGGATATTTTGTGAGGAACCGAGTCTTCTGAAAATACGGTGACCTGTATCCGGACCCGTCTCGACTTTTCAGCAACCTGCCGGACCTCGCGCAGTCACAGTCAACTTAAGACGTTGGCGGACCTAATTCTTCGGCGGCGGTTTGTGGTAAATCTGGACATAAAGCACTTCTGCGTTATGAGGATTCATAGCCTGGAGAATCTTGTATTCCTC
>QHXE01000138.1 GCA_003222835.1 Acidobacteriota bacterium
CGAGATTGTTTCGTCGCAGCCGAGTATCTGCGGGGCCGCCGACACGCATCGCGACGACATCGCAATTTGGTTGTTTACCTCGGGCTCGACCGGGCATCCGAAAGGCGCGGTGCACCTCCAGCACGATTTGCCTTACAACACCGAAGTATTTGCCAAGCGCGCGATGGGCGTGAACGAAAATGATCTGACGGTTTCTGTGCCCAAGCTTTTCTTTGGTTATGCCACGGGGACGAACCTGCTGTTTCCGTTTGCCGTGGGCGGTACAACCGCGCTCTTTGCTGAGCGCGCGACGCCTGAGAAAATGTTCCAAGCGATCGAACGTTATCGTCCGACAATACTCACGACGGTGCCGACAATGATCAACTCGATGCTGAATTTCGACGACGCGGGCGCTCATGACTTATCAAGCATTCGCTTTTGCTACTCGGCGGGCGAGGCTTTGCCAATTGAGCTTTATCATCGCTGGAAGGAAATGTTCGGCGTTGAGATTTGCGATGGCATCGGTTCGGCAGAGATGTTTCATATCTACATAACGAATCGGCCCGAAGACATAAAACCAGGCAGCCTGGGCCGCATCGTCGAGGGTTACGAAGCTAAGATCGTCGGTGCGGATGGCCATGAGTTATCAACCGGCGAAATGGGCACGTTGAAAATCAAAGGCGATTCGGCGGCGCTTTGTTATTGGAACGCGCATGAGAAATCGAAAGAAACCTTTGCCGGCGATTGGTGCACTACCGGCGATCAATTTCACCTCGATGAAGACGGTTATTATTGGTATCATGGCCGCACCGACGATATGCTGAAAGTCAGCGGCGTCTTCGTCGCTCCGTCAGAAATCGAAAATTGCCTGCTTCAGCACGAAGCCGTATTGGAATGCGCCGTCGTTGGTCATGACGGCGGCGATGGGCTGGTAAAACCAAAAGCCTTTATCGTTGCGCGCGAAAGCCATCAGCCAACCGATGCGCTTGCCGATGAAATCAAACAGTTCGTAAAATCCAAAATCGCGCTTTACAAATACCCGCGCTGGATCGAATTCGTTCCGTCGCTGCCAAAGAACGATCGCGGCAAAGTCGATCGCAAATTACTTAGAGATCAAGGAGTAACCCCTTTATGAAAATTTCAATTCGTATACAGATGTTCGCTCTCATTCTCGCTCTCGGAAGTCTGTCGGTCACGCAGGCACAACAGAAGCTGAGTGGTTCATACACGATGACGATTGGACCTCAGATGATTGCGCAAGAGACCTTCACGATCACGCTGGATGCCAACGGCGGGATGGAAGCCGAAGCGGATGTGCAGTCTGGGCCGAATAAAGTTCACACCGTGACCAAGGCGACCAAAGCCGGACCGCAGTCTTTCGCCTTTACTGTGCCAGATCAGCCCGACACGACCGTGACCTTTAGCGGCGGCTCAGCCAAGATTTCAACCAAGGGGAAACCGGATCGCGAAGTCAACACCCAAGCAACCGTGGTTCTAGAAAACGGCCTTTGGCATCAAATCATTTTCTTGCTGAAGCAATACGACGCCGCGCGCGGTGGCTCGCAGACTTTCAACGCTTTCCTTCCCAGCCAGACGGCAGAACTGCAGATCCAGCTCGAGCGAACCGAGACACCGACCGTGGACGTTAAGGGTTATCACGTCGCAACGGAGCACTACCGCGCGACGACCAGCCAGGGTGTGATCATCGAACTGTGGACTGATAACGATCGTGTTCCGCTGGTTATTGGCGTGCCGACGCAGAACGTGAAGGTTGTTCGAACTGGATCCGAAGCACTCGGAGAAGTGTTGCTGCCAAAATCAACGTCACCAACGAAGGTAGAAAATTTCACCAGCGAGGAAGTGAATTTCGCAAATGGCGATGTGAAACTTGCGGGAACGCTGACGCTGCCAAAAACCGGTAAAGGCCCATTTCCGGCAGCCGTGATCATTAGCGGATCCGGAAGCCAGGATCGCGATGGCATGATGGGAGTCTTCAATCTCTATAAGCTGGTGGCCGAAAGTTTATCTAATGCGGGAGTCGCCGTCCTGCGCGCCGATGATCGAGGAGTTGGAAAGAGCGTAATGCCCGATCTGAAACGTCCGACTTCTTATCGCGATCTGATTAATGATAGCCGAGCAGCATTCGAGTATCTGACGCAACGCGGCGAAATAGATAAAACGCGAATCGCTCTGGTTGGACACAGCGAAGGCGCCGAGACTGCTTTGACGATTGCTTCCGAAGATCCACGAGTGGCGGCGATTGTTTTGTTGGCAGGGTCCGCGCGTCCGGTGGATCGCGTGGCCTTGGAACAATCGATCTATCAGGCTGCCTTGCAGCGACCGATAGATCCGAACGACTCAAATAGTCTATCCGCAATCTCACAGACGATCCTCCAAAGGTTCGACGTGGCGCGTAATGAAAAGGCTCCGGCCTCGGGGCCAGATCGCGATGCCTGGTTTCGCGAGCACCTCAACAGCGACCCTTCAGCGTTGGCGCGACGAGTAAAATGCCCCGTGCTCATCTTGAATGGCGAGCGCGACGCGCTGGTCCTGGCCCACAATGCAATCGAACTGGCCCAAGCACTAATCGCCGGCGGCAATAAGCAAGTGCGCCTGCGCATTTTCCCAAATTTAACGCATGTGTTTACGCCCGCAAGTCTGGAAAAGAATGCGCCGTCGGATCAAGCGGTGATTGTTAGTGCGGAGATGCTTCAGACTGTGAGCGAGTGGGCATCAAAAACTTTGTCGAGTCACTAGTGCGGCTAATGCAATCGCTCTTCGAGGTTGTAATCGCGCAACCGTCTATAAAGTGTCGAAGGTGAAATCCCCAGCATCTGCGCCGCTTTGCCGCGATGCCATCCGGTTTGCTCTAACGCGGAGATAATCTGCTGTTTTTCTACGTCGCGCAGCGAACTCGAACCTGGCAAATTGCCCGAGTCCCCTCCGACAGATGAAGCTTGTCCGGCTGAAAACGGGGCGGTCGAAAATCCGCTTATGAACGGCGCCGCGCCGTTCGTGTTGCGAGCAACCTCCGGTGGCAACTCATTAGCCGTGATGCGGCCTTCGTTTGAAAGCAGGATCGCGCGCTCGAGACAGTTGCGAAGCTGGCGCACATTTCCGGGCCAACTGTAAGCGCCCATTTTGGCCTGCGCGTCCGGCATGACTGTGGGGGGATTCACGCCACCGAGCTGTTTCAAAATATGATTCGTCAGCGGTTCGATGTCCTCAGGACGTTCACGCAAAGGGGCGAGATGAATCTGGAAGCTGTTGATGCGATAGAGCAGGTCGGCGCGAAACGATCCATTGCCTATGACGGAATCGAGATTGCGATTCGTGGCCGCAACGATGCGCACGTTGACTTCAACTTTGCGCACGCCGCCCACGCGGAAAAATGTGCGCGTTTCGATCGCGCGTAATAGTTTTGCTTGCAGGCTGGCCGGCAGTTCAGTTACTTCATCGAGAAACAGGGTGCCGCCATCGGCCAACTCAATCAGCCCGAGCTTGCGCGCCTTAGCACCGGAGAATGCGCCGGCTTCGTAGCCAAACAATTCCGATTCCAACAACGATTCCTGAAAGGCGGCGCAGTTGAGATCGATGAACGACCCGTTGGCGCGATTCGATAGACGATGAATGGCCTGGGCGATCAATTCTTTGCCCGTGCCAGATTCGCCGGTAATCAAAACCGAGGTGTCTGATGGCGCGACGCGCTCGACCAAACGAATCGCTTCGTTCATCGCCAGCGAACGGCTCACAATCTCCGGCACAGCGGATTGACGTTCGATCTGCGCTCGGAGCCGCTGATTAATAACCCGCAGGCTTCGCTTTTCAGCCGCCTGGCGTACGCGCACATCGAGTTCGTTGATGCTGTAAGGCTTCGTCAGATAGTCGTAAGCGCCGATTCGCATCGCCTCGACGGCGTTTTCAATCGTACCCTGACCGGTCAGCATGATCACCTCGGGCGGATTCGGCCGTTCATGAACGCGGCGCAAAAGCTCCATGCCATCCAGGTGCGGCATGTTGATGTCGCACAACAACACGTCAACGTTTGTCTCTTCGAGTTTTCGCAGCGCGGCTTCGCCATCCGGCGCGACCTGCACGCGATAACCCAGGCGCTGCAATTCCTTCTGCAACACCAGACGCAAGTTGGCTTCGTCTTCGGCGATTAAGAGTCGCGCATCCCGCTGTTCGTTCACTGTTTGTTACTCCGCACAGTCAGTACCACCTGCGGTAGCGGGTGGTTCTTGAGGACATGAATTACCCGCCCGCTACCGCAGGCGGTACTGACTCAGTCGCCACCGGCAACGTGATCGTAAACGTCGTCCCGACGCCCACCGTGGACCGCACGTCCAGGCGGCCACCATGATCAGATAAAATACCATAACAGACCGCGAGTCCCAGCCCCGTGCCCTGGCCCACATCTTTGGTCGTGAAGAAGGGATCGAATATCTTCGTCATGTCTTCGGGAGGGATTCCAATTCCGGAATCTTTGACTTCGACGAGCACGCGAGAGCGGGATTCAATGGCGCGCAAAGTCAATTGTCCGCCTTCAGGCATCGCGTCGATGGCATTGGTGGCCAGCGCCAGAACGGCCTGTTGCAATTGGCCTATGTCGCCAGACACGCGAGGAAGATCCGGGGGAGCCTCGACATCGATTTGAATATTGTCGCCGCGTTGTTGATGGGCAACCAATCGGGCCGCGGCCTTGATGACTTCTGTAATGTCGACCGGGACGCGTTGTCCGGCTCGAAGACGGCTGAAATCCAGCAGTCCATTCGTGATTGTCTTGCAGCGAAAGGCTTCATCGCGAATTAAACCAAGGTACTCGCGCAAATCTCCCGCGTCAGGCGAGTTGCTGAAGGCGCCTTCTTTGATTCGCTTCTCAAGCGACTCAGCACACGCCGCGATTGTCGCCAGTGGATTGTTGATTTCGTGCACGACGCCAGCGGCGAGTCGGCCGATGGCCGCCAGTTTCTCAGCGCGGGCAACCGCGCGATGTGCCTTGACGCGAATCGTGATGTTCTCGCCCACCGTGATGACATGCGAAACCTCTTTGCTTTCATCGGCGCGCATGGGAATCTTGCTGATCAGCCAGTGATGCGTTTCGCCGGATTTCGTTACGGTCTCCTGTTCGATTCGATGAATCTCGCCGGTGGCAAAGACTCTGCTGAACTCGCGTTCCAGTAAACCGCGACTCTGCTTTGTTAACACCTCGAAAATGTTCCGGCCCAAAACTTCGCCGCGTGGGAGACCCAGTTCGCCTAGTTCACGGTTTTTGTTCCACGCCACAATTCGATAGTTGCGATCGATTGCGTAAAGCGACAACGGCAGCGAATCAATAATCGCTTCGGTGAAACGCTCCTGCATCTCGCCTTCCGCAGTGCGGCGATCGACTTCCTGGGCCAGAGTTGCCGCCGACTCGCGGGCCTTCAGATACATAGTCGAGATGTGCGCTGCAAATGCGCCCTGTTGCGCGGCGGCGTCAATCAGACGGCATTCATTCTTAGTGCAGTCTTGCGCCCTACCGAAGGCGACGACCAACGCACCAAAATTCTTTCCGCCAAAACGAATCGGCGTCAGGTACTCCGTTTCGTGCTGCGCGTCGCGTATAAGAAACTCGCTGCTATTCGTCAGAAATGCGGGAGACCGGGAAGAACGCAGCCATTTTTCCAGACGTTCCAGATTGATTAGCGCAGCGTTGTCGGCGCTTCCTTCGCGATCGAAAACACAAACGGCCAGACCATGACCGTTATTCTCGACTGCACAGGCGCTGAGCGCGGCGTTTGTGCCTTCGTAAATTGCACCGGCGACCCGGCGCGCAACCTGTTCCGGCTCGAGCGTGCGCAGCAGACCGCGTCCCAGATCGGCCAGGAAGCTCAACTCGCGATTGCTGCCGATTAAGTCCGTTTCGCGCTGGGCGTCGCTCAAATGAGAGTTGACGCGAGAGATCAACTCGCCCGGACTGGACGGCTTGACTATGTAATCGTCCACACCCGCACTGAAAGCCTCGACCATTCTGCTTTCACTCGAGTTGGCGGAGAACACGACTACCGGCAGTTGCCTCATCGCCGGTTGAGCGCGCAGCAAACGACATAACGCGAGTCCGTCAATTTCGGGAAGCTCGACATCGAGCATCACTAGGTCACAAGTCTGCTTACGCAGCAAGCGCAACGCCGCGGGCGCGTCTCCTACTGCAATGGTGCGATGTCCGGCGCCTTCAAAGACGCCGCGCAGATCTTCACGAATCGACGGTTCGTCGTCGACAATAAGCAGCGTGGCGCCGCCGGTTTGTTGAGTATTCAAAGCTGACATTCGAGGGAAGTTAAAGACATTCGGTCTGTGTCTGTATTCCACGCGCTTCAAAGTCGGAATCAAAGGCTTGAGGACAAAGCGCGAGCAGAGAGACCGCAGATATTTGCGGCGGTTTCGGACTCAGGACAAGGGCGCTGGAATCAGCCGGCTAGTCGGAACCGACAGCCGGTTTGCGGGTAAAGGTTGAGTGGACCCGCGTGCCACTCTTCCAATTTGACGGTTCGAGGGGCGAGTTGTCAAGAGTTTATTAAGATTTTGGTGGAATAGACTAGTTGATCGCCGTGGTGACGAGCCGGCTTTCCGTTCGATGTTCAGACAGAGGCTTCGACGAATTTGAGTCAATGTTCGCGGTGCGGAAGAAGCCCGTTTTGTGCTCCGATTTAGCCCGATACATGGCATGGTCGGCCGCAATCACCAACTGATCAAGCGTATCACCATCGACTCCAAAGACCGCCGATCCCAGGCTGATGCCGACGTGAGCCCGGCCTTGGCCACGAACCTCGATGGAAAATGCCGAGACGATCCTTTCGATTCGCTCGCGAAGTTCGTTTACTTGATCGACCGCCATATCGGGAACAATGGCCACGAATTCATCACCAGCGTACCGCGCCAGAAAATCGTATTCGCGCAATTGGGCCTGAACGAGCGCGGCAACTTCTCGCAGCATCCGATCGCCCAGTTTGTGCCCGAAGGTGTCGTTGACTATTTTGAAGTCGTCGAGGTCCAGCATGATTAGCTGGAATGGACGCTCAGTGCGGCGGGCGCGGGCTACCTCTTCTTCAAAACGGAGATGGAGGCTGCGCGCGTTTGGCAAGCCGGTAAGCGCATCGGTGAGAGCGTTCGATTCCGCGCGGGCGTGATGTACGGCGTTAGCTAACGCGTCCGAAGCCAGGCGCGTGACCGTTTCCATCAAGCGAATGTGATCTTCGCTGTATTCCTGCAGCGTAGTCGAGTAAACCGAGACCGCTCCCAGCAAGAGATCGTCTTTGAATAATGGCAGCGAAGCCATCGAACGATAATCAAGATCGCCGGCAAAATGCAGGTTGACGAAATCGAGACTCGGATGAAACTGGTTGACCGGTCGTCGAATCGATAAAGCAAAGCCGGTTACGCCTTCGCCCGGCGCCACGCAACGCCCTCGCATTGCTTCAGCATTCAGACCCAGAGTCAGCGCCGCGGTGGCGTAACCCTTAACTTCGTCGTAGAGGTAAACCACGCAGGTATCGAACGGCACAACGTGTCCAACTTTATCCACCAGCACGGAAAGCGTTTCTTCGACGTCCAGCGATGAACCGAACGTACGCGCGATTTCGTAAAGCGCGTACACTTCGCGATGCGCATTACGGAGGATTGCGCGGCCCGCCAACGTGAATCTGATCGACGAGTCCGCGGGCTTCGATTTCGGCTTCGAATTTTGGCAGGTGCTGAATGAAGAGATCGATAACTTTGGGATCGAAGTGCGTGCCGGCGCCTTTACGCAACAGGTCGATCGCTTCTTCGCGGGTCATGCCCGGGCGGAACGGCCGGGCTTCGCGCACTGAGTCAAAGCAATCAATCACCGACATGATCCGTGCCGTGATCGGGATCCGCTCTCCCATCAAACCGTCGGGATAGCCGCGGCCGTCCCAGCGCTCGTGATGATGCTTGACGATGGGCAGGACCGGATACGGGAAATTCACACGGCTGAGAATTTCGGCGCCGACATTAGTGTGCACCTTCATCTTGTCGAATTCAGCCGGAGTTAGCGTTCCCGGTTTGTTCAGAATGTGATCCGGAACCGCGAGTTTGCCGACGTCGTGCAACAAAGCGCCCGCATTTAGCGCCGCCAACTCACCGTCAGATAGATTCAAGAGCTTGCCGATTCCTTCGGCATAAATTTGTACTCGGCGTACATGGCAATGCGTAGTCTGATCCTTGGCGTCGATGGCGGTGGCCAGCGCTTCGACGGTAGCCAAGTGCAGACGGCTTAACTCTTCGGCTTCGCGGGTTTTGGCGTTAACGCGCTCGAAATAGATCTTGTACGTCCAGTAAGTCGCGGCAATCACCGGCACGCTCAGCAACACGTAAGCCCAACCAATCCGCGACACTGCCGAATAGATCACAGCAGTTGCGACTGCCGAGGCCAAAAACGACCACCAGGTCCAAAGGTAGCCGTCGCGCCAAAACTTCAGAATTGGACGCCGTGTTCGCAATGCGTAAATTGTCGAAATCGTAAAGCCGTTGACGAAGTAGTGCAGCATCGCCATTAATGCCAGCCCGGCCAAGAGGTAATCGATGCGCATCGCGCCGGCGCCAAGAGGCTCCCGGAAAAATTGAGCGAAGCGGCTAAGCGCAAAATAAAAGGCGTTGCCGGCGATGAAGACCGTCAAGGCCATCATTGCCGGTGCGGCGATCCAACTCGCCAGCCGCTTAGAAGTGCGCCGCGAACTCACAAATG
>QHXE01000139.1 GCA_003222835.1 Acidobacteriota bacterium
TCAATTGCCCGATCGCTAACAACTGATTAGCGTCGAGGACTTGCCGGCCTTCAACGCCGGGGCCATCAAACACCTTACTGAAAGCACGCTCAAGCGTAGCGAGATCGATAATGAAATCCGGCCAACTCTCGCGCGCGCTGGGCGGCGCATCGCCATCCGGACGCGTCTCGGCTAGATAGCGCGGGAAATTCTCACCCAACTGGTTCAAGGTGTAGCTTCGCGATGGATAAACTTTCAGATATTCAAAAGTAAAGAGATTGAAAAGCTTCTCATCGAGCGCGTGTAACAACACCGGAAACTCGGCGCGCAGACATTCCTGCAACCGGGCAAAGTAGGCATGACCATAGATTGCCAGCCGCTGAGTGGCTGTCAGAGTGTTTGATCGAGTCACAATCTTTTCAATCTGTTCAGCCGACACGTCGATGTTCCGCTGCGCCTCTTCCGAAGCGAGACCGGCAACGATACCCGCCGGCTCGGTGATTACTGCTTGCAACCAGCGTTCAATTGTTTCGAGATCGCGTGGTGGTTCTCTCATTGAGCGTCCGGAATCATGAAATGTATTGGATTGGAAATCGCAGCAGTTACCACTTCACTTACTTCAGGCAAAACTGCCGTGAAGCCTTCGTTTGATTGCACGTTAATATGTTCCCGCGCTTTGAGGACTTCTGCGTGAAGAGTCGCGAAATCAGGTATTTTGCCATCCCATTCCAGCAGCGTCGAAGCGCCTTCCGTGGTTTTGTCGGCCAACCGATAGAGTTCCCACACTGCGTCAATGACCGGCCCGTCGTGCGTGTCAATAAGATGTGTTCCGTAATTGGTATGTCCCGCCAAGTGAAATTGAACTACGCGTTCGTGAGGTAGTGATGCGATGTATTCCACCGGATCGAACTCGTGATTGATGCTCGAAACATATACGTTGTTCACATCGAGCAATAAACCACAATCCGCCTCTTCGGCCATGCGGCTGAAGAACTCCCATTCGGTAAGCGTCGAGTCAGCAAAGGTGATGTAAGTGCTCGGATTCTCCAATATGAGAGGGCGCCCGAGAAAATCCTGCACCGTACGGATGCGACGCACGATGTGGGAAAGACTTTCTTCACTCATTGGAACCGGTAATAAGTCGTGAGTGTTGGCTCCCATAACACCGGTCCAGCAAAGGTGATCCGAGATCCAGAGAGCACCAATCTGATCGGCAAGTAGTTTTAGTTTCCTCAAGTAGTGGAAATTCAAAGGGTCGGTGCTCCCGATTGAAAGCGAGACGCCATGCATCACTATCGGATAACGTTCGGCGATCTGATCGAGCAGGTACCGGGGCCGCCCGCCTGAGTCCATGAAGTTTTCGGAGATGATCTCGAACCAATCAACCGGCGGTGAATTATCGAGAATGAAGCCGAAGTGAACGTTGCGCAGCCCGACGCCCAAACCAAGATTAGGATGTCCCAAACGTGCGGAGTTCATTGAAAGTATTTACGAAAATGAGGCGGAGGCCGGTCACGCGTCCACTGGCACACCGGGGATTCCGGTGCCACTCAAGGTAGCCTAAGCGCACTGAGCCAAATCACTCGACGACCCAGCTCCGGCTTTACGAACCTAATCGACGGTCACCGTAAAAGTCTTGCTGGGAGGTGAACACGGCGAGGGCTGCTTAACGGCGATGCCCGCCCCATCCATCCGCTCCAACAGCTTGAAGCGCGCGTATGCCCACACGCTTCCTCCGTTGTTTACGCCTCCGGTATTGTTCCAGGTAAAGCTCGGTGGACCGGTGGGCTTCACGCTGGGATCGTTGCCAAAGCCGATCGGGCTACCGCAGCCTCCCAATCCTTTGCATTCGTTGACACCGGGATTGTCTTGCTGTCCGGGAGCGCTGCCATAACCGCAGCCGCCCTGCCCGCGACATTCATTCGTGCCGGCGCAAGTGTGCGCGACTACGGTCGCACAATCACCTTGGCCGGCGCAGGCGTTCGTCCCACTGTTGCCATGTCCGGCGCAAGCGTTTAATCCACAACAAACGTGAAGTTCTTTAGCACTCATTTTTTTGCGTATTCCTTTCTCCTTTGAGAACTCAGTAGTGGCATTAACGCGAAGCTAACCGAGCCCTCGACCATGATTACGTTCGAATGGCCGCGACGATGACAAACAACGATCACCCAGTCTGACTTGAAGCTGTTGGCTGGGAGGCAGGGACTCGAACCCCGATAGCCAGATCCAGAGTCTGGAGTCCTACCATTGGACGACCTCCCAATAGCGAACTCGAATGTACGTAAGTCCGGCGAAGAATGTCAACCGCGAGATCGAAGGACGCCGCGCGAGATAAGCATTGCCAGCGCGTTTGGCAGATCGCATAACAAAGCGAAGCCCACGTACACAAATTGTTGGCGCACTCTCCGGCCAATAACCGTTGCGACGCGTCCATTTTTACGCGATAATCTTAGCGGAGCGTCCGTGAACTGGTGGCCCGGCGCGACAGTCTGTACGGTCCCTTTCCGGCAATTGATTTAGCTTCGAATGCGACTGATGACGAGGCGCATAGCCTCTGGGTCAGGCGGTGGTCGACTACTAGAAGCTCATGTTTCAGCTAATGCTGCCGTTGAACCATTACTTGGCGAGATTGGCCGAACCGCGCGCGATCGCGGACATCGTGCTCGTGTTTCTGGTCGTCTATGGCGTGCTCAAGCTTTTGCGTGGCACACGCGCGGCGCCGATGGCCGCCGGCATAGGAGCTTTCGCTTTGCTTTATTGGCTGGCCGTCAATCAAGGTCTAGCGACGCTCGAGTTTATTTTGCGCGGCGCGCTGCTCTACATCGGCGTCGCGATCATCGTTTTGTTTCAGACCGAGATACGGCAGGCGCTAATTAAGTTTGGCAATCGCTTTCGTGTGCCTTTCACGCGCCGTCATCGCGGCCAGTTCGGCGAAAGCATCTATGATGAAATCGTTCTGGCCGCTACGACGCTGGCTTCGACGAAGACCGGCGCGCTGATAGTTATTGAACGCAATATCGGTTTGAAAGGAATCATCGATGCCGGTGTCAAGCTGGATGCTGACTTGAGTTACGACTTGATGGTCGCGATTTTCAATCCGGCTTCGCCGTTGCATGACGGCGCGATCGTCGTGCGCGGTGATCGAATTGCGGCTGCCTCCTGCTTCCTGCCGCTTTCATTGAATCCTCAATTGGCGAAGGATTTGGGCACGCGCCATCGCGCAGCGCTGGGCGTCACCGAAGATTCGGATGCCGTAGCCATCGTGGTTTCGGAGGAGACGGGATTGATCTCGTTCGTGAGCGCTGGACGAATCAAGCGAGCGCTTGATGCCACCCGCTTGCGCTCGGCGATCTTTCAAACGATCGAAGGCCGAGCGTATCCATCGAGGACGAATAATCCGGCCCGGCTGGCTGAGTCGGAAGAGACTGAAAAGATTGCGGTTTGATTCATCCATGCCTTTTTGGGACGCCAATCAATTTACTCGAGCGCCGGGCTTTGCGGAGCGCTGGCTTCGGCGTGTCTTCATTGAGGACTGGAGCCTAAAGTTATTAGCGCTGGCGATCACACTCATTCTTTGGTTTGTAGTTTCGGGCCACGATATCGAGCGTGAAGTCGCGGTACAAGCAAGCCTTGAAGGAAAGCCGGTTCCGGGGTACGAAGTCAAGACTGTGATAGCCACGCCAAATCAGGTGCGAGTGCAAGGACCGGCAAGCAGCATGAACACGGCCGAGATTAAAGCCTTCACTGAGAAAATCTCACTTGACGACCGGCGGGAGAGTTTTGACGCACCTCACACGGCCGTCTACACTTCGGATTCCAAAGTCAAAGTGCTCGACACTGTCAACGTACACGTCGATATCGGCGCGGTTGCGAGCCAGAAACCCAAATCCTAGAAAGACAAATTGAATCCGGCGAACATCACCAGGCTTTTCGGCACCGACGGAATTCGTGGCGAAGCCGGTACATCTGGCTGAAAGAACTGGCGGGCGGGCTCCTCGAATCGTTACGGGTCGTGACACGCGCGAATCGGGTTCGTGGATCGAACGCGCGCTGATCGCCGGAGCGCGTGAATCTGGTGCTGATGTTCAGTCGCCGGGAATCATTACGACACCCGGTGTGGCGTTCCTGGCGCGCATTCTACCCGCTGACGCCGGCGTAGTCATCAGTGCGTCACATAATCCTTATCAGGACAACGGGATCAAAGTTTTCGATCCCTCCGGGCGCAAGTTGGATGACGCAACTGAGCGCAAGATTGAAATTGACATAGCTGAAGAGGCGAGCGAACCGTCGAACCGTCTCAGCAATCATTCGGGTTTTGACGAACCAGATGGGTCCGCATTGCGAGCGCGTTATCTTGAATACCTGTCGCACGAAGTCGCTTGCGATCTTTCGCTCGCCGATCTCTCAATCGTCGTCGATTGTGCGAACGGCGCCGCTTATGAACTCGCGCCGGAACTCTTCAACCGACTCGGCGCTCGGGTCATAGCCATTAATCACGAGCCCGACGGTCGCAACATTAATCTTGATTGTGGCTCGCTGCACATAGAGGGCTTGCAGCGCCGCGTGGTTGCCGAGCGCGCCCATTTGGGCGTGGCTTATGATGGCGATGCAGACCGCGCGCTGTTTGTCGATGCCGAAGGCAGGTTCGTAGATGGCGATGCGACGCGCGCGCTGTTTGTCGATGCCGAAGGCAGGTTCGTAGATGGCGATGCGACGCTTTGGGTGATGGCGGACTATTTGAAATCGCGTCACGAATTAGTCGGCGATACGGTCGTCGCCACGGTAATGAGCAACATCGGGTTGGAAGTTGCTTTGCGGTCGCGCGGCATTAGACTGATTCGTTCCGACGTGGGTGATAAGTACGTGCTCGAAGAACTGATGCGCAGCGGTGCGGTTTTAGGTGGCGAACAATCTGGTCATATCATCTTTCCGAAGTTGAGTCTGGCAGGAGATGGAATGATCACCACGCTCTGTCTGCTGCGAGCAATCAAGGACCAGGAGAGATCGCTGACTGAGCTGACCCGGGACTTTCAGCGTTACCCTCAAGTCCTGATTAATGTGCGCGTGTCGGAGAGAAGACCATTTGCAGAGGTGCCCGCCATTCAAAACTTGGCGGATGAAATACAGCGCAACCTCGGGGAGCGAGGCCGTTTGCTGTTGCGCTATTCAGGCACTGAGCCGCTGGCACGCGTGATGATCGAGGGAAAAGATGAACGCGATGTTAAGGCCAAGGCGAATGCGCTTGCCGAGGCAATTCGGGCGGAACTCGGTGCCGCAGGTACCTGAAGTCCCATGGCTACCGTCGCCTCTCGCCGCTCGGTCGAGAAATTGTTACCGTCAGCACTATGAAAGAGTTGCACTACGGCAGCCCCATACTCGGCTGAATCTGACCAAAAATCGCGATTTTTCGTGGTTTTTGAAGGACAAAAAAATCTCTATTGCGCGGCATAAGTGTTGCGATGTATATTGTGGGGCAAGAGAGACGGTTGGTGGATCCTCCGTCTCAAGTGGTTGCTGGGGTGAGGACAGTAACCACGAAAATGGATGAGCGCTGCGACGCCCACGTTGCAGCGCTCATTCGCTTTTTAGGTCCTTCTCCTTCCTCTTTATCCCTTTCACAATTTGACTCAGAGTTACTTTTCGGCGTAGATACATGTCCGCCCATGACTATCGCCCCTATCATCTTAAGGAAAGCTCTGCTCGTCGCCGTCGCTTCATATCTGATTTTGGGAATATTCGGCTGTCGTCGGGGCGCTAAAAACACGAATCCCAATCTCTCGCCTTCGGGCGGCAGCGAGTCCGAGAGCGAACGCTCAAGGCACGAGCAAACACTTATTGATCAGGGAAAGGAGTTCTACAAGAACGATCAGGACGAGCAGGCCGTGGCGGCTTTTCAGGAAGCGATTCGCCTTAACCCTGATTTGGCTGAAGCGCATCTGCGCCTGGGAATGGCCTATGCTGCTCTCGAAAGGAAACCGGAAGCGGACGAGTCATATAAGAAAGCAGTGGAGCTTTTCAAGAAGCGAGTACAGGCTGATCCGAAGGACGCGGAGAGTTTCTTTTATTTGGGAGAGGCGCACAGTTTCCTGCGTCAGGACGAAGATGCCGCGCGCGCTTACCGGCAGGCAACGCGCCTCAAGCCTGACGACGAAGAGTCGTTCTATAAACTCGGCAAGGCCGAGACTAAGTTGGCCCACTACCCTGAAGCCGTGGCTGCGTTTCAGAAGGCACTGGAACTCGATCCAAACGATTCGCGCGCCAGTGATGGTCTTGAGAATGCGCAGGAAGGCGCACAGCGAATCAGAGAAGGCAAGAAGCACGCGGAAGAGATGATGAAGAAGCAGCAGGCGAATGCGAATGCGAACGGCAATACAAGCTCTAACTCTAGCGCCAAACCTACCCCGAAACGCACTCCGTCAAAGCCCTGGTAACAGAAAGCACGCGGTATAATAAATCGAACATAATTTCAAAACAGCATTAATCTTGGAGATCTAAAATGGCCACTTACACACCGCCGCCCTATTTTCCCCAGAGTTCGCTATCGCCTCCGGATGAGAAGCGCTATCGAAAATTCAAACTGATCATGTTCAGCATCGCCATCATCCTCCTGCTGATTCTCGGTGGTGTGATCGCCGGCATGATTTATCTGTTTAAGTCGTTATTCTGAAGTAAGTTCGAGAAGCGGAGGAGATTGATTTCCCAGCATTAGAAGGTTAATTGAGCACAGGTAACAACGCCGCACCCCTGGGAATTACGTAGCCTCTTGCATCTTGTCCGACATCCGCCAGTGCCTCGCCCAATGATCGAACCGGAACCATGCGCATCCGGCGAACCTCATCGTCACCAAGCTCGCTAAGAAGGTAAACGCGAAAGCGCTCGGTTTTCGTCAGCAACGCCCAGGCAGTCTGTCCGTTAACTTCGTAGGAGTCTCGTAGGCGGCTCTCCAATGCGCGCGAGTCAGGGGAATCGAACCACTTCAAAAAATCTGCTCGTCCTAAACCATCCCGGCATTCCGCTAACAGAATGATCGCACCACCCTTGACGCACGCTTCCGCGGCCATGTCCAGGGCTTTATGAGCCTGAATCATATTGATATCGTAAGGCGACCCACCGCAACTAACGATTACAACTTCTCGTTTTGACCTGATTTGCTCTGTGTGCGACGACGAGTAAACGTCGCAGGCTCGGCGGTGTGTGGCGCGCCAATGCCCGGCAAAAACCTGTTCGACTCGGCCGCGCTCATCCACGATTGCGTTGACTAGAAAAGCCGGATCAACCATTGCGGCGATGCGTTCGCACGCCTCGTTGACGGCGTTGCCTTGCAGAAGACCCGCGCCGACGCCGGCGCGACGGCCTCCACGTTCGAAATCCAACGCGAGCATGTGCGTGGCTTCGATCGTCTGCGCCGAAGTCAAGCCTGGACAAATTGATTTGCGCCCGCCGCTAAAGCCGGCGAAATAATGAAAGCCAACGGCGCCGGTGAGGATTATTTTCGAAAAATCTTTCAGCGCGCGATTGACTTCGATGGGCATGCCGTCTTCCATGGCGCCGAGCTGGACCAAATGAGAGAGATCGTACGCGTCATGATCGATTGTGCGGATGCGTTGCGCAATGAAAGGTGTGAGCAGTTCGATTTTTTCATCCGGACGGACAGCGCGATGAATGCCGGTGGCGAATATGATCGCAATGTCTGAGGGCTGAATCCCGTTCTGGATCAGGCGACGAACCAATAAGTTGATAATTTGAGCGCCCCCCGTTGCGCGCGTTGCATCCGACGCGACAATCAGGACAGTATGGCCCGGCGCGATCAAACCTTCGAGTGGTGAGGAATCAATCGGAGCGTCGAATGCGGCTCCGATCTCGGAATCGGACAACGGCTGGGCCGGCGGTACCTGCGGCGCCAGTATGTCAAAGCAGGCGCTGTCGTAATTGAATTGGATGGAGCCGTGTCCGTAACCGAGTTCTATCGTTGGCAATAGTGCCGGTTTCATTTCTGCTCGCTAAGGTACATTCGCGAGTACTCAACGTAGTTCTGCCAGTAACTAGCGAGACCGGCAACTTCTTCGTCAGTCAAAGGTCGTTTGACTCGCGCCGGCATTCCCATCACCAGCGAACGTGGCGGGATGATTGTGCCTGGTGAAATAAGCGAACCGGCGGCCACCAACGACTGCGCCCCGACACGCACGTCATCAAGCACGATTGAGCCAATACCAATTAACGATCCGTGTTCAATGTAACAGCCGTGCAGAGTCACGCTATGTCCAACCGTGACTTCCTCTTCGAGAATCGTAGGCTTCTCTCCAGTGCGCGTGTGCAGTACGCAGTTGTCCTGCACGTTCGTGCGATCGCCGATGCGGATGTAGAACATGTCGCCACGCGCTACTGTGCCGAACCAAATCGATGCCTGATCGCCGACATGCACATCGCCGATTATCTGCGCGCTGTCGGCGATAAAAGCCGTGCGGTGAATTTGGGGATGGATGTCGCAAAATGGACGAATCATAATCGGGAGCGATTATGTTTTAACCGTCAAAGCGCTAGAACGAGAAGCTGCCATAGAAGGCGCTGTTCTCGTCGGCTCTTTGCCATGGATCGCTGGTTGTGTGACCGGCGTAGAGAGCTTTGATCGTATAACCGACTTTGCGCTGGCCCAAAGGAACCAACGGATCGTACCAAACAAGGTTCGGCATGCGGCAGCAAAGATCGTTCGGCATCGCTTCGACATTGATCGCCGCGCCCGACGCGCTGACGTCGTAGGTCTTGCCTTCGTGCTTGAAAGTAATCGGAGCGCTTCGTACAGAAATTATGTCACCTAGCGTGGCTGCGTATCGGTTCTTGAGAGCATTGAGCATCGCAACTTTCTGATCGTGACTCGCGGATTGATCGAGAATTAGCTCAGAGCGACGAGCGGCTTCAAGATTCCCAAGATTTTCCTCCGAATTGACGATCGCTATCGCGCGCACACCGGTCAGATCTGTTGCATTCCAACTGCCCGAAGTGACGTGCCAGGCCATCAATGCGTCGCGTCCAGTGGTCACGACCTCGCCGTTGAAGTGACAGGCTCCGGCAAAAACGCTCGCCGTGCGAACTTCGACATAGTCGCCTTGCACACTGGTCTGCTCAGCTTGTGAAGTAAACGCAAGGGCTGCGAGGCAAACAATCAAACCTGTTGCTACGATCCAAAATCTTTTCATTTCCGTACCTCCAAAAAAGCTTGCCTTAGTTTACAACGTCGAAGCTCAAAATGCCGAACTGAAGCAAGCACGTCCGCTCACACAAGCGTCGGGATTCACAATGCCGCCATCGGGGCCGATTACCTGTTGAGTCATTCGGCACCAACAGTGATTGCTGGCGTCCAGGTAATCGGATGCTTCCGTGGGCAAGGCGTCCCGCATGAAAAATTTCTTTGAGCGCAGTGAAGCGCAGAAAGGGCTTTGCGGCGTCTCGGCCGGCATTAATTCATCAGAGTGTTTGCTCAAATCGATTGCCATCACGTCTCCCAGCCTCCCCAATGTGCGATCTTTGTGGATCTCTGTGCCTCTGTGGTTACGATATTCCACGGCGGTTTCACCACAGAGTCACAGAGGTGGTACAGAGGTTCACAGAGAAAGTTTACTAAGTTGTAACTCCGCCAACTTTCGCCAGCGCGCGACGCACGAGCGTTTGCGTCAATGGAACTTTGTACTTGTTCTTTGCCAGCGGCTCGGCGCCTTCGAGAGCTATCTTTGCCGCGTTCGTAAAGAGGTCAGCGCTCGGAGTCTTACCGGTCAAATAGCCTTCGGCTTTTGTCACCCGCCACGGAACCGGAGCTACGCCGCCCAGAACCAAACGCGCTTCACTGATAGTCTTGTTTGGTCGTTTTGCGACGGCTGCGGCCACGGCAGACATCGCAAAATCCATCGAGTCGCGCTCTTTGAATTTCAGATATGTCGAGTGCGCGGCAAACTTCGATGCCGGTACCTGGACTTCGGTAATTATTTCGTCATTCTTGAGCACGTTCTCGCGCCGCAGGTTTCCTTCCGAAGGCAGAGTGAAAAACTTGTCCAGGGCAATCGTACGCTTGCCTTGCGCACCGACTACGAAAATGCTTGCGCCCAACGCGACGAGCATTGGCGCCAAGTCTGATGGATGGACAATGTAGGATGGACCGCCGCCGAAGATAGCGTGATATTTGTTTTCACCCGTGGCGGCGTAACATTCAGTGCCACCCTTCTTCAAACAGACGACTTCTTCCAGCCGAAAATACCAACAGCGCGGGCGCTGACAGAGGTTGCCGCCAACTGTTCCCAGATTGCGAATCTGCGGCGTACCCACTGAATGCGCTGCCTCAGACAAACCGGGAAAGTTGCGACGCACAATCGCATGTTCTTCAAGCTGGGCCAACGTCACCAATGCTCCGATTCGCAATCCGCCTTTGCCGTCTGCTTCAATCTTATCGAGCCCCCGAATGCCTTTAAGATTGACCACGCGCACGGGGCGCGTGATGTAATCCTTCATCGTCGTCAAAAGATCCTGGCCGCCGGCGATTGGTCGCGCGGCATCATCGAGATCCGACGCCACTATTGCGGACTTGAGGGCGCTGACGGCTTCGGCGACGGTGCCCGGGCTGATCCACTCGAAAGTGTTCATGCGCTCCTCCTTTCACTCATCAGGCCCATCAGGATTTTGTCGGGCGTAATGGGCAGTTCGCGCACGCGCACGCCGCAGGCATTGAAGACGGCGTTTGCCACCGCGCCGACCGCCGGAATGATTGCGGCTTCCGCGATGCCGATGACGACTTCGCGCGTGTCCTCGTCGTCGATGATGGGAATCATCTCAGGCATTTCAAGTGAGCCAGGCAGCTTGTAATCCATGAACGTCGGATTGAGTTGCATGCCGAGATCCGCGTCAATCGTTCGCCCTTCCCAAAGAGCCATACCGAGCGCCTGGATCATGCCGCCATTGATCTGGCTTTCCATCGTGAGCCGATTAAGCGGCAGCCCACCGTCCTGCACCTGGACCATTTTGATAGGCCGCACTTTGCCCGTTTCCACGTCAACCTCGACTTCTGCGAAGCAGACACCATGAACACCCCGACTCTGAAGTTCCGAGCGCCAGACGCCGTGTGAGGTGATGCCCGCAGCCGGCAGCGCTGCACAAGCCTGTTTCCACGCAATCGTTTTTCCGCCACCGCTAACATTGCCGCCCGCAAAAGTGATTTCTTCCGGCTTTGCATTGCCGAAGAGCGGCGCGATCTTTTCGGCAACCGCAAGACGAGTCTTCACGGCAGCATCTTTCACCGATGGGGACAACGATGCGGCCGTGGTTGAGCCTCCCGAAGAGTTGGCCGAGCCCAGCTTTGAATTGCCAATCTGTTCGACCACATCTTTAATACCGAGCCCCAACTCTTCGGCGACGATCGCGCGTGTGAACGTTCGCGTGCCCGTGCCCAAGTCCTGCGTTCCGACAGCAACCACGACCGAGCCATCGCGCGAGACCGTGACATCGACTTTGCATTGATCGTTGCCACCGCCTCCCC
>QHXE01000986.1 GCA_003222835.1 Acidobacteriota bacterium
ATCGTCACGGTCCAGGCTCGCACGTCGTGATGCTCAACGGCCGCGGCTACACGCTAATGTGGAAAGGATCTTTGAAGTATTCGGACGCGCCGCCGGCGACGCAAAAGCGCATCGATTGGGTGGAAGGAAGTTTGTTTGTGCCCCCCGATGGCTGGTTCCACCAACACTTCAACGCAGGTCATGACCCAGCGCGCTATATCGCGCCGACCTGGGGCGGCGATGGCAAGTGGTTCATGCGTGCGCTAGGTGGTGGTGGACGAACGCATCGCCTGGGCAAGACGAGCACGCGCAAAGGCGGCAACTTGATCGAATACGAAGACGAAGACCCGGCAATCAGGGAAATGTTCGTCGCCGAATTGAAGAAGAACGGCGTCGAGGTCCGCATGCCAGCGAAAAAGAAATCTGGCAAACCGTAGCTTCGGATATTAGGAGAAGATTGATGAGAGAACTCTTGGACGAATTATTCACGGGTACGGTTTCGCGCCGGAAATTTATCGAGCGAGCTTCAGCGGCGGGCCTCGCATTGCCGATCATTGGAAGCGGATTGATGAAAAGCGCGAACGCGCAGGGCTCGAAAAAACCGAAGCCGAAAACTGAGACGGCGGAGCAAGAGAATCCCGTTTACAGCCCCGCGAACATCGGCGGCGGTGGGCGAATCGAGCGTAATTTTTATCGTGACTGGATCAAACATACAAAGATCCCGAGGTATGACAATCAACATGTGGTCTTTGATGTGGTCACGCACGAA
>QHXE01000140.1 GCA_003222835.1 Acidobacteriota bacterium
GCGACATTTGCCGAAAACCAACGAAAAGCCGACGAGCGGCAAACTAAGACCGACGAACAAATCGCGCGTAACGCCGAACAAATTGCTCGCAACACCGAAGGTATTACCGCCCTTTTGGCTTTGGCAGAGATGCATGAGCAGGAGATTACGAGGACGAACAGGGAGATGGCCTCGAGCTTCAAAGAAACCGATGAGCGAATAAACGCACTTGTTAATGTCGTCGAACGATACATAACAAAGAGTTAACAGATTCCATGTCAACTGAGCTAATCAAAGTAACCATCAACGAAAAAGATTTTCACGTGCCGAAAGGCTCGCGTCTGATCGATGTGTGTCGCGAGAACAGTTTCGACATCCCTTCATTCTGCTATTACGCGGATCTTGCTCTGCAAGCTTCGTGTCGCATGTGTGTGGTTCGGATCGAGAAGATGCCGAAACTGCAAACTTCCTGCACGATCATCTGCACTGATGGCATGGTGGTGACCACCCAGAGCGAAGAGATTGAAAAGGCGCAGCGATCTATGCTCGAGTTTCTGCTGGCGAATCATCCGCTTGATTGTCCCGTGTGCGATCGCGGCGGCGAGTGCGAGTTGCAGGAAGTGACATTTGATTGGGGCAATCTCGAAGAGCGATTCATCGAACGCAAGAACGCGCAGCCGGAAAAATATCTTTCGCCGATGGTCGCGAACGATCCTCAGCGCTGCATTCTATGCAAACGCTGCACCCGCGTCTGCGACGAATGGATGGGCGAAGATGCGATCGAAGCCGGAAATCGTGGCTCGAACACGGTAATCGGAACTTACGGAGGCTGGTTGAATTGCTCCGAGTGCGGCAACTGTATTGAAGTTTGCCCTACCGGAACTTTGTTGGATGGAACTTATCGTCATCAGGCGCGGCCGTGGGAATTAACGCAGACGATGTCGCTTGGTTCGCGAGGCGACGAGTTGATGCGCATCGTCGCGCGCGACCGTTACGTGAACGGATTGAACGGAGAGTTTCTCTGCATCAAAGGCCGCTTTGGGCATCCGTTCGTCAATCACGAAAAGCGCCTTCGCACGCCCCTGATTCGTTATCAGAAAGGCGGCAAGCTGATCCCTGCGGCCTGGGACGAAGCGATTCGCTTCGCCGCGCAGAGGCTTGACGCAATCGCCGAAGCGAACGGCCGCGATGCGATTGCCGTCATTGGCAGTCCGCGCCTCACCAACGAAGCGCTTTACTCTCTGAAGAAATTCGCGACTGAGGTTGTCGGCACAGAGAACTACGCGATTGCGGACGCCTTCAGTCTGACTGCATTCTTCGACAATCTTGGCGGACCTCTGGCGACGCATCGCGACATTCGTCATGCGAAGACGATTGTCCTGATTGGCGGTGAGCCGGAAGAGTTGCAGCCGCTGACCGGAAAGCAGATTCGCCAGGCGGTGCGCAACGGCGGGGCGAAGTTCATCTTAATCAACCGCGTCCGCATCCGCCTGCGCGAGCAGGCTTCGCAGTTTATCCACATCCGTCCGGGAACCGAAGATGGCGCGGTGCTCGCGCTCTTTAGTGCCGATGACGACTCGCTCGCGGCTCAAAAGCTGGGCATCGATGCAAGCGAACTCGAAACTGCACGCGAGACAATCAATGAGACACAGGGAGATGTCGTAATCATGTTTGGCGCTGAGTTGAGCCCCGAGGCCCAAGCGGTCGTCGCGCAACTGCCTTACGTTTTTGCCGGCGAAGGCCGTCGGTTATTGCTGCATCCTCTGCCACTTTTCAATAACAGCGTCGGCGCGCACGACATTGCGGGCAGTGACAAAAGCGTGATTGATTTGCTGGACGGCGCCGGCGAGTCGATTCGAGTAATGTATGTCGCCGGAAGTTTTCTGCCCGCACATCTGCGAGAGCTCGAGGCGGCGCGAGACAAAGTCGATCTGCTTATCGTACAGGAACTCTTCGAGACGGAGACCGTCGCGTTAGCCGATGTCGTCTTCCCCGCCGCTTCATTCGCGGAGGTTGACGGTACATTCACTAACAATGACGGCTTTGTCCAACGCGTTCGCAAATCGATCGAGCCGGTACATCAATCAAGAGCGGACTGGACGATTACGGCGCGACTGGCAAAAGAGTTGGGAGTTGATTTCGGATTCGAGATGTCGGCGAGCGCCGTGTTCCGTGAAATTAGCGAAAGAGTTCCAGCTTATGCGAATCTTCGATATCCGCTGCTGAAAGACGAGAGCACGCCGGTGCAGGTGAAGCATGCGATTGCGCCGCAGCGCGATCTTTCAAATGAGATCGCGGTGATTCGCCGCGCTGTTGAGGGCATGAATGAGAGCCGCGAGCCAATTGAGGAAACGCCGTTGGTCGGACACGAACTGTTCAGGTTAGGCACGCTGACCGACAAAGTGCCGCAGTTTCATCTGCTGGCGGCGGGTAATCCAAAACCGGAGACGTTTCGGATTTCGCCGTTATACCAGATAACTGTTGATGAGAGTTTGAAACGTGAACCAGCGGCTGCATGAGATTGAAGTGTACGCCGGAAACGGGTGATCTCGTTTTGTCTTATTCACACCCTGCTTTAGCTGGGTGCCATTAGGAGGAGTTCACTTATCAACCGTTTCAAAGGTTTCCCGTGCGAAAGGAAACCGTTGAAAGGGTTCAGCGGTTAACTACCTTTGTCCGGTCGCCCAGCTAAAGCTGGGTGTGAATGCTAAAACATCTCATCTTGGTGCTCGTCGGCATCATCATCGCCTTCACCGTAGTGATGACGATGGTCGCTTACACCGTGCTGGCTGAGCGCCGTGTGCTGGGGTTTATTCAAGGCCGCCTCGGACCAAATCGAGTCGGTCCTCAGGGACTCTTGCAACCGCTCGCCGATCTACTCAAGTTCATCTTTAAGGAAGACATAGTTCCCGATAAATCAACGCGGTTCGTCTATTTTCTGGCGCCGGTGATCGCCACCACCGCGGCCTTGATGACGATTGTCGTCTATCCCTTTGGTCCGGAGATTCGTCTGCCTCTTCTCGGCACGGTCCAGCTAGTTGTCGCCCGATTCGACGTCGCACTGCTGTACGTGCTTGGAATCACTTCGATTGGCGTTTACGGAATCGCGCTCGCCGGCTGGTCGTCGAACAACAAATACAGTTTGATGGGCGGGCTACGTTCTGCGGCGCAGATGATTTCGTATGAACTCGCGCTGGGACTCGCACTGATTGGTGTGATTCTACAATCCGGCACGCTCGATCTTTATCGCATTGTCGAGCTGCAAAGCGGGCACTTGGGCGTGACCGGTTGGAACCTGATTTGGGTGCAACCGCTCGGCTTTCTGGTTTACTTGATCGCAGCCATTGCGGAAACGAACCGCGTGCCCTTCGATCTTCCTGAAGCGGAAACAGAACTCGTGGCCGGATTTCACACTGAATACAGCGCCATGAAGTTTGCGCTGTTCTTCCTGGCAATGGCCCATTTGTACATCAGTTGCCGTGGCTGGGTATCTTTTATTTCCTCGGAAAAGTGATCCTGTTTCTCTTTCTCTATATTTGGCTGCGGGGCACTCTGCCGCGCTTTCGTTTCGATCAGTTGATGGCGTTTGGTTGGAAATATTTGGTGCCGGCGGCGATTATCAACATCGTGCTGACGGCGACTCTGCAGTGGTTGCCGGTGTTTGATTACGTGAGCAAGTTTCTAAAAACGACCGCTGGATTTTGGGGATAGAAGCGCGAGGCAACGACCTGAAGGTTGAACTCTGAACTCTGGTTGCGAGTGTTGAGAGTTCAAGCTTTAGCTTGGTTTGTTCTGCAAGAGAATGGTGGCTCTACTTTTTATTTTGTTCGCTGGTTTGGCGGTCGGGTGTGCAATCTCTATGGTCGCGCAGCGCAATCCGCTTTACAGCGCGATTTCGCTGATTGGCGTCTTCATTTCGCTGGCTTGTTTGTACGTGACGCTGGCGGCGCCGTTCATCGCCGCCGTCCAGGTAATTGTTTATGCGGGCGCGATCATGGTGCTGGTGGTGTTCGTGATCATGTTGCTAAACGTTGAAGCGGAAGAGCGGCCGATGCGTCTGCGCTCCTTGATTCCAATCGCTGTTGGGCTGGCGGCGGTCCTTTTTGCGGAGGCCGTTTTCATAATCTTCTTCGTTCACGCATCGCCGTCGACGCCGACCGACAATATTTCTAATGTTGGTTTGACGGCATCGATCGGCGCCGGGCTGTTTACCAGCTATCTTTTGCCATTCGAGATCACGTCGGTGCTTTTATTGATGGCGATCGTCGGCGCGATGACTTTGGCGCGGCGCGGCGGCTTGCTGCCACCCGGCGCGGGCATCGTGCCTGGGGATCAGGTTTTCTCAAAGGAGTTGTTGGACCGCCGCGACATCGGCGACCTGAGCGCCGTCGAGGCGCATTCGACGGAGGAAGCGGCGCGTTTGCTCGGTGTCGAAGAGCATCCCGCTCACGACGATGAATGAGGAAGAGTTCTTTGTACTTGGTGCTTTGTTCTTGGATGTATCGATGAAAAGCTCTACTACCGATAAAGAAATCAAAGCACAAAGTACCAAGCACGAAGCACAAAACACGTTTTTATGATTCCCCAGCTATCATGGTATCTGGCGCTTTCGGCCGTGCTGTTCACGATCGGCGCAGTCGGTGTGCTGATCAAGCGCAACGTGATCTCGATGTTCATGTGCATCGAGCTGATGCTGAACGCCGTTAACCTGACTTTCGTCGCGTTCTCGAGTTTCTTCCGCGATGTCTCGGGCCAGTTGTTCGTCTTTATCGTGATGACGGTCGCGGCGGCGGAAGCAGCCGTCGGCTTAGGAATCATCATCGCCATCTTTCGCAATCGCGAATCTCTGGATGTCGATGATGCGAGCGTTTTGAAGTTTTAACTGGGAGCGCGGGCGTCCCGCCCGCAGTGAGCGCGAGCGAAAATGAGATGCGGACGAAACGTCCGCGCTCCCAGCAGAAGAGGTTAATGCAAAGCAGTCTTCTCAGTTTAATTATCTTCGCTCCACTTCTCGGCGCGGCGATGAATCGTCGGCTGCGCATCGGTTGGCATATCGACAATCATCGCTTTCTATCTCGCCTTCAAATCAGATGGCGCGCTGCGGACGATGCAGCCCATCATGGATCACTTATGGACGTGGATTCAGGTTGGGACGTTCCGCGCCGACTTCGGATTGGCCATGGATCGTCTGAGCGGCATCTACGCGCTGTTCGTTACCTTCATCGGTCTTTTGATTCACATTTTCGCGACCGGCTACATGCGCGGCGACGATGGCTACTATCGCTTCTTCGCCTACCTGAATCTGTTCATGTTCGCGATGCTGACCCTGGTGCTGGCGGACAACTTTCTGCTGATGTTCGTCGGTTGGGAAGGCGTCGGGCTTTGTTCTTATCTGCTGATTGGTTATTACCTCGATCGCGCTGAAGCTGCGCCGGCCGCGAAAAAAGCATTTATTGCTAACCGGGTCGGCGACTGGGGTTTTGTGCTGGGCATCATGCTGGTGTTCTTTTTTACTTCAGCGCTCGGCAAAGCATCGATCAGTTTCTTTGATAAGCCGGCATCTGGTGTAGCCAGCGCCTTGAACACCATCGCCGCGATCCCGTCGGCCGATCCGTTTTCCTGGCACACGATCTTTGCCGGAGGCATGACCTCGATAGCAGTTCTGCTTTTCATCGGCGCCACGGGCAAGAGCGCGCAGATTCCCTTATTTGTTTGGCTGCCCGACGCGATGGCCGGCCCGACACCGGTTTCAGCATTGATTCATGCCGCGACGATGGTGACGGCGGGAGTTTATATGGTTGTGCGTTGCTCGGCGATTTTCACGCATGCTCCGACAGCGATGTTCATCATGGCGATCATCGGCGCCGCAACTGCCCTGTTCGCGGCCACGATTGGCATCGCGCAGAACGACATCAAGAAAGTCCTCGCCTACTCGACCATCTCGCAGCTCGGCTACATGTTTCTCGCCTGCGGAGTTGGAGCCTTCGTGGCTGCGGTCTTCCATGTCGTGATGCATGCATTCTTCAAGGCCCAACTTTTCCTCGGTTCGGGGTCGGTAATCATCGGCACTCATCACGAGCAAGACATGCGCCGTATGGGCGGACTACGAAAGTACATGCCAATCACCTGGCTGACGATGTGCGCGGGCTGGCTGGCGATTTGCGGTGTGCCGATCTTCGCGGGATTCTTTTCCAAGGACCAGATTCTCTGGAAGACCTGGGTGGCCGGACAATTCAATCTGCCGGCTGGTTTTGGCAAAGCGCTCTGGTTCATCGGATTAGTGACGGCGCTGCTGACTGCGGTTTACATGACTCGTTTGATGGTCATGACCTTTTGGGGCAGCGAACGCTTTCGCGACCAACATGTAGGGCAAACTGTTAGTTTGCATCACAACGAACACGAGACTAACGGATTGCAAATTGACAATTTGCGCCACTCGCACGAACCGCGCGAGTCGCCGTTGTCGATGACGGTGCCGTTGGTTGTGTTGGCTGTGCTTTCAACGATCGGCGGGTTAGTTGGTGTTCCCTACGCTATCAGCTCCCTCACTGGCGGCCATCCCGAGAATTATTTTGAAAGGACCCTGTCGCCAATCATTAGTGCTGTACCGGCTAATGAAACTGCCGAGCGCGGCGCCCAGAGCGAACCGATATGGTTATCGCCGAAACCAGAGCCGATCGATGGCCGTCCGGCAGTTGCGCCCGTCGGCGAGGCTCCGAATTCGGCAACCGGCGCCGAAACACCGAGCCCGCGAGAGATCTCACAAGAACGCATCTTTGCGCTTATTTCGATCGCGATTGCCTTTGTCGGTATAGGAATTGGTTGGTTCATGTTTCAGACTCAGCCGCTGCGTCGTATGCCGAGCTTGTTGGAGCACAAATACTACGTTGACGAAATCTACGACGCGGCGATCATCAATCCAATTCATGTGACGTCGCGCGAAGGTTTGTGGAAGATTTTTGATCTTGGAGTAATCGATGGCTTGATTCACAGTTTAGGAAGAACGGTGGTCAACTTTGGCCGGACACTCCGTTATATGCAGATTGGTTTCGCGCGCGGGTATGCGGCGATCATTTTGGCCGGTGCGATAATCATTATAGGTTACTTCGCGTACAACGGCGCGCACGTGCTGAGGTTCTTGATGAGATAATTCTCTGTGCCCTCTGGGGTAAATCCTTCGGACGTATTTCACCACGGAGGACACAGAGGAATGCTGCGGTAAATGCAGAATCACTTGCTCACAATCCTGGTTCTCCTGCCGCTAATCGGCGCCGCGACGACGCTTGTCTATAGTTTCACTCCCGGCGCGCGCGCGTCGCATCATCGTTGGATTGTCCTGGGCTTCACGACGCTCTCGTTCTTTGTGTCACTCCTGTTGCTTCAGGGCGCTGGTGGCAACATCGCATCGTTTCGTTTTGAAGAAAACTATTCCTGGATTACGTCTATCGGCGCGCGCTTCCACCTTGGCGTGGATGGGATCAGTCTCTGGCTCGTCTTGTTAACGACATTGCTGATGCCGATTTCCATTCTTTCAAGCTGGACGGCCATCACCAAGCGACAGCTCACGTATTACATACTGATGTTACTGCTCGAATCGGCGATGATCGGCGTCTTCGTCTCACTCGATCTGTTGCTGTTCTATCTTTTTTTCGAAGCGTCTCTGATCCCGATGTTCTTCCTAATCGGCATCTGGGGCGGCGAGCGAAAGATTTACGCCGCGGTCAAATTCTTTATCTATACATCGGTCGGCTCGCTGCTGATGCTGGTGGGCATTATCGCGCTCTATTTTATTCATCAGAAAACAACCGGCATTGCGACGTTTGATTACACGCTGCTCGTAGAGACTTTGCGAAGCGGTGCGCTAACAATCTCGCCGCGTGCGGAGTTCTGGCTGTTCCTGGCGTTCGCGTTTGCCTTCTGCATCAAGGTGCCGCTATGGCCGCTGCATACATGGCTGCCTGACGCGCACACCGAAGCGCCCACCGCGGGGTCCGTCATTCTCGCTGGTATTCTGCTCAAGATGGGAACGTACGGTTTACTGCGATTCAATTTTGGCCTTTTTCCGAACGCCGCGAAACAGTTTGCGCCGATTATGATCACACTGGCTGTCATCGGCATCATCTACGGCGCGCTCGTCGCGATGGTGCAGCCGGATGTGAAGCGACTCGTGGCTTATTCATCAGTCAGCCATATGGGCTTTGTTGTGCTCGGTCTTTTTTCGTTCACCGAACAAGGAATGCAGGGGGCACTCTATCAAATGCTCAATCACGGTGTCTCAACCGGCGCGCTCTTTTTGTTCGTGGGCATGATTTACGAGCGCCGCCACACGCGCATTATTTCGGACTTCGGCGGTTTGGCCCGACCAATGCCGTGGTTCTCGGCGTTCTTCGTCATCGCTTCGCTCTCGTCGATCGGACTGCCGTTCCTAAATGGTTTTGTCGGCGAGCTCTTAATCATGCTGGGAGCGTGGACATCGACAATCATTCGCCACGCTTGGATTGTAACCATGCTGGCGGGAACTGGAGTCATTTGGGCTGCAGTGTACATGCTCTGGATGTTACAGCGCGTCATCTTCGGCACGAAGACCAGCGAAGCAAACGCCAAGCTCTCTGATCTAAATGCGCGCGAGATTGGATTGCTGGCGCCGCTGCTGGTGTTGATGTTCTTCATGGGCGTGTATCCAATGACGTTTCTGAGCCGCTCGCGGGCAAGCATTGAGGCGGTGCGGCAACTCGTTACTTCTCCGCGGTCGGGCGTAATGAATATGGCCGCGGCGACGAATGCGCCGCCTCGCTAGCTCGGTATCATGAAGCAAGCCTATCGAATCTTATTAGCCGCGTTATTTTTTATCGCGCTGGTTTGCGCCGCGCATCAACTGACTTTTGCACAACAGAACATCGCGAGCGTTGAACCGAAGCTGAAGTTCCAAGGTCTCGACGGTCGCGTCTACGACTTGGCTGACCAGCGGGGCAACGTCGTGCTGGTTTCGTTCGGGGCGACTTGGTGCGCACCGTGCAGCACCGAGTTAAGGGAGTTGGAAGAACTGTTGGCGGAATATCAGAACCAGCCGGTAAAGTTTTACTGGGTCAGCATTGAAAGACCCGAAGAAATCAGCGATAACGCCCTAAAGCGCTACGCGCGAGAACGAAAGGTAAGCTTCCCAGTGCTGCGCGACACCGCCAAAATGGTCTTTCTACAATTTTCACCGCGCGTGCGTCTGCCAATGATTGTAATGCTTGGCAAGGATGGCCGCGTCGATGCCCCCGTGCAGTTTGGCATGCGCACGCCTGCCGAAAGCTACAAGGCGGATATTCGGGCCCGGCTTAATAGGTTGTTAACTCAGAAGGTACGCTCAGGGTTAGTTCGTGTTTCTTCGTTTTGATTTCGTGTGATTTCGTGGATCGTTTGTTTTCGGTGGCCGACGATCCACGAAACAACACGACGAAGTCGCAAACGCACACGAACCGACGAATTGAGACGATAGTCTCGCTGTTTGACGCAGAAAATGTTCTTAGCATTCCAAGCCGCCAATCCGGATATCAGCTTCTCGCTGATCGCGCCCGAAGTAATCGTCAGTGTTGCGGGCGTGATCGTGATGATGGTTGATGCTTTTTCCCGCCGCGGCCAGCGTTGGCTGACGGGAGGGCTGTCGATCATCGCTTTGATCGCCGCCGGTATTTCTTCACTCTGGCTTTGGGCCGCGGCGCCGCTCCAGCGAGCAGCGTTCAACGGCATGATTGTGCTGGACGAGTTGCGTCTGAGCTTCACGCTCATCTTCGTCATTGTCTCGATCCTAACGGTTCTGATCGCGTCGGTGTGGATCGATGGCGAGAAACTGCCCGCGGGCGAGTTCCATTCGCTGCTATTGTTTGCGACCTGCGGCATGATGTTGATGGCTTCAGCGGGTGATTTGGTGATTGTTTTTCTCGGCCTGGAAATCCTTTCCATCGCCACTTACGTGCTGGCCGGCTTTCGCCGCACCGATGTTCGTTCGAATGAATCTTCATTGAAATATTTCATTCTCGGTTCGTTTGCCTCCGCATTTCTGCTTTACGGCATCGCTTTGATCTACGGAGCGACCGCGACTGAGACATTGCCAGGCACCACGAACATCTCGGCAATCGCCGGACGCTTGGATCAATCGTTGTATCCGCCGCTCTTATTCGCGGGCATAGCGATGCTGATCGTTGGTTTTGGATTCAAGATCGCCACCGCGCCATTTCACGTCTGGACACCCGATGTTTACGAAGGCGCGCCCACGCCCGTAACCGCGTTTATGGCCGCCGGTCCAAAAGCTGCCGGGTTCGCTTCGTTCATGCGCGTCTTTCTATTTGGTTTTCCGATCGCGACTGTGGCCGCGAGCACCAGCGGCTATGCGCACCAAAGTTGGGTTGGCGCGCTGGCCATCATGGCAGTGCTGACGATGACGATTGGTAACGTGGTGGCGATCGTGCAGAACAACGTCAAGCGCATGCTGGCTTATTCTTCGATCGCGCATGCCGGTTATGCGCTCCTGGGATTCGTCGCCGCAGGCGCCGCTTCGGATCCGTTGGAGAGAAGTACTGCCCTGACCGCCGTCACATTCTATCTGCTCACTTACGCCGTGATGAATATGGGCGCCTTCGGGATCGTCACCCTAATTGCTCGCAGCGGTGACCGGCGCAACGAGGTGGACGATTACAACGGCATCGGCTTCATTTCGCCGGTGCTGGCGTTCTCGCTTTCAATTTTTCTGTTGAGTTTGTTGGGCATACCGCTGACGGCGGGTTTCATGGGGAAGATCATGGTCTTCAGCGCCGCTCTGCGCGAAGGGTACGTTTGGTTGGTCGTCATAGCTGTGCTCAATACAGTAGTCTCGGCTTATTACTACTTGCGTCTGATTATAGTCATGTTCTTTCGCGAGCGAACCGAGGCCTGGGAGCCTCCGCGCATTCCTGCAAGCGTAGCGCTCGCACTCGTGCTAACGATTGTCGGAGTCTTTTATCTGGGCCTCTTTCCCGGACGAGTAATCAATGCGTTCAGTTCGCGGCCAGCCATCTCTCTGTCAGTTCGATAACACATGAAATCGGCTGCTGACTTGTTGTTGGATATTGAAGAGACAATGGGCGACTCATGGTTGCCGAGAATCTATCACGAACTCATTCTAAAGACGCGTACGCGCTCTTATGAATTTCCGGCGGTGCAAAAGCGCGTTGACCCACAGATTTACCACACCTTACTCGGGGTTGAATTGAAGGTCGGTCGACGGCGAATGCTTTGTCCCGACCTGGCAACGGCGCGTTATCTTGCAGTGTTCGCGCGCCTCGGTAGCCAAGCGGTCGCTATTCCCTACGACATCACAAGGATTTCCCTGGTTGCGGACGAACTTGAAAGATCCTGGCATCGCATGTTGCTTTTGGCCGACAGCATGACAACTGATCGAACTTCTGCGTTTCGCACTCGCCTTCGCAAGCTATTAATTGCTAAAGTACGGGAGGAGATTACCGCGGCCGGCCCCGGGCCGCGCATCCCCGAGTTCCAACAAACAACAAGACAAAGAGAGCCGCCACCAAAAGGCACAAAATGCGCAAAAGAGTTTCAGAACCGCGAGCCGTAGCGACCGGATCAAAGCCAGCCCTTCTATCTTTGATCTGTTTTATGCTTCTGGCGCCTTTTTGTGGCTAAAATCTTCTGATGACCCCTGAGACACACGAGCTTATCACCGGCGAAACTCAAAGCTCTGAAGTAATTGAGCCGCTTCCCTTCCCCTTCAATCAGCGCACGTTCTGCAACTACGAGCCTGTTGAGAAAAGTATCGATCAGGCGCGCGTGCTGATTGTCGACAACCTGCTCCGCGACGAAAGCGATCTATCGGAGATGGCGCGAGCGGATTGGGGAAAAGACATTGCAGTTCAGCTCAAGCGCGAGCGCCAGATTGCCGTTTTGGCTTTGCAAAATATCGTTGCCAACGTCGAGCGTCTGGTTAAGCAACCCGAGACGCGCATCGTCCACGTGACTGCACTCACCGATAGCGTTACCGAGTTTCAACCCCATGCGATCGTGCTCAGCGGTACGCTGCGAGATTTCGATTACTACAAACCGGAAATCCTTGAAGCCTTTGCGAGGTTCGTTCGCCACACGACGACACCCATGCTCGGCATCTGCGGTGGGCATCAACTCATCGGTTTGAGTTTTGGCGCGCGGGTCATCACCTTAGACAGCCGGGAGCAACGTGAGCGCCGCGACAATCGCATCACCGAATATCAATACCGTCTGGTGCGCATCACCGACCCCAGCAATCCGATCTTTGCCGGCATCGACAATCCGCAATCAAGCATCTGGCAGGATTACACCAAGGAAGGACGCATCCTGCGCGTCTGGCAAAACCACGGCCTGCAACTCGATCGCGTGCCCGAAGGATTCGCTCTGCTCGCAACTTCATATCTCTGCAAGAATCAAATGATGGTCAAGCGCTCTGACGGCCAGCTAATTTACTCCGTTCAGTTTCATCTGGAGAAATCTTTCGAAGACTGGAACAAGAGTCGCACCCGCTGGGAACACCCAAACGAATCGCGCGATGGAAGAATTCTGTTTGAGAATTTTCTTAGCGGCATTATTCGGAGGACTGAAAGATGAGCCAGAATTTCGCCCAAGTCGTAGAGGCAGTAAAGGAGCTTTCGCTCGCCGAGAAAGAAGAGTTGCAAGAGTTACTTCGGAAGTATGCAATCGAGGAGAGGCGTCAAGAACTTCTGGAGGATCTTGAGGCTAGTCTTCAAGAATGGCGTGAAGGAAAACTAACGTTTTCCAGCGATATCGACACCCTCAAACAAGATCTCTCCCATGATTGAGATTTCGTTCAGCACATCGTTTCGCAAAGCATTCAAGCGAAAGGTCCGCGGTAATCCAACCCTGGAAGAGCGTTTCTGGGAACGAGTCGAAATCTTTGAAAACAATCCTTTTGACCCAAGACTGAGAACTCATAAGCTCACCGGGTCGATGCGAGATTGGTGGAGTTTCAGCATCGACTATGACTTAAGAGTCCTTTTTGTATTCGTCGAACCGGGCCGTGCTGTGTTTGGCAATATCGGGACCCATGACGAAGTCTATTGAGGGGCATCGGAGAACCGCCACGCTAGGAACGCGTCTTTGTCGCGCAAATCTAGCTGCTGCCGCCGAATCGTTGGCAGCGCGCGATCCTCATCTCGCTTCAATCTATCAGGTTCATGGTGTGCCGCCGATGTGGGGAAGATCACAGGGTTTCGTTACTCTGTTGCGCATCGTTCTTGAGCAACAAGTTTCGCTGGTTTCCGCGCGTTCAATATTCGAGCGACTCAAGGCGAACATTCAACCCTTTACGGCTGAGCGCTTCATCGAGACAGGTGAACGTTACTTGCGCTCGCTCGGCGTGACTCGACAGAAAGCGCACTACTGCGTCAAGGTGGCGCAAGCCTTCGTCGAAGGTCGTTTGAATGGAATTGGCAGAATGAGCGATGAAGATGCGCACGCGGCTCTGCTCAGCATCAAAGGTGTCGGCCCATGGACGGCGAACATTTATCTGCTAATGGCCCTCAGACGGCCTGACATCTGGCCCGACGGCGATGTAGCGCTGGCCACGGCGGTCAGCAAACTCCGCAAAATGAAGGCACGTCCTTCGTTCATTGAACTCTCGCAAATCGCCGAAAACTGGCGGCCGTATCGTTCGGTTGCCGCGCGGATGTTGTGGCAATACTATCTGGCCGAGCGCCGTACATTCGTTTCCTGATCAGCACTGACTAATGCTCATCTGTGTGAATGTTCGCGTACTGATCTGATTAGATGCGCGAGAGAGGACGCAAACCTGGCGTGAGTGAGATATTACCCGACGACCACGATACAGGAAGTAGTTTTCTGGACTGCGCGGTGGAGATCGCGCAGTTCATCGATAATCTTGAAGGGCACGCTGAAGTCACATCTCTCATTGCAATCAAGTACGCTGAATCAGGACAACTGGATGTCGCCGTTGACCTGTCAGAAACCATCAACGATTCCTACCAACGAGACCAGGCCCGAGCAGCACTTGCCGCCAAATGTATTGAAGTTGGCGCGCCTGATTACGCCGAGATGTTATGCGATCTGATCGAAGATGATACTGCTTATGCTCTGGCGACAGAGGGAATGGCTGTTGCCTATGCAGAGTCAGGGGCATTTGAAAAGTCTATCGCTGTCGCTCATAGGTTAGCGGATAGTGCTCCAACACTAAGCCGGATAGCTCTCGCATTCGTTGCCGGTGGTCATCCTGTTCAGGCTCTCGAGGTCGCCCGATCGATCGATTACCCCGATTTGAAAGCGCCGGTCCTGGTTGAGCTAGCGGCCCGTGCTCTCCACGATGGACGCAACAGCGAGGCTTCGGAGATTATGCAGGAAGCTATCAATGCCGCGGAAAAGATCGAGTTTGCCGAGCAGCGGATCTCGATTCTGGTTTCGATTGCTTCTCTCA